>CAIMTR010000225.1 GCA_903844415.1 uncultured Gammaproteobacteria bacterium | reverse complement strand
CGTTAGATTTAGATTTGAATTAAAATAAAATGAATTCACAGCAGCAGGAAACCCCACCCTAATCAATTTCCTAAGGCGCCCTTGGCTAGCAGCAACCATCAGCCACCCAGCAAGTTGAACTCGATCACAGTATCGGCTACTCAGGAAAAATCGTCGACTCCATTCACCTGCACACCAGCCTGAAGGATTTCATTTTGGTTGCAGCATCCAGCATCGTTGTTCGCGACATCCAAGATCCCCACAACTAGCATTTCCTAACAGCTCATGACGACCAAATAACATGTATGGCCCTGTCGTATGGTGGAAACTATATCGCAAGCGGATAGAGAGGCGAAAATGCAGACGTCGTGGTCTGGGACTTCCATCAGAAGAAAGCCATGTTCAGACTGAGTGAGCATGACTACGAAGTAACGCTTTTGGCCTTCAGCTATGACGACAAACTGCTTCTCTCCTGTGGAAACAGCTTAGACGGCAAGCTATTTATTTGGAACATCGCAAATGGTCACATTGTTAGCAGTCTAAATATAATCCCCTCGGTGTTCTCCGAAGCACCTCGCAGCCTAATTTGGGGTGGGTTCGCGAAAGATTACAAGGGACGTAATACGACCGACTACTAGTTCGCAATCGCAGGAACAAACAAGATGACTATGTGGCAGTTGAACCCCTACAACGGGTAGGCAACCTCTGACTTGATCAACACGGGCACCCTAAAGCGTGACTACACATGCATGACTTACAGCAAGAGCAGTGAAGACTACCTCTTCGCAGGCACAGCAAGCGGAGATCTGTGTTCTTTCTAAGTTAAAACTAAGGGTCTCGCGTTTACAGTAAATGCATGTGCCTTGGGCATTAAAACAATACGCGCGGTGTCTGTAGACAAGATTGTCGTCGGCGGTGGCGATGGCTAAATCATTTTGTTTGGCACAAATGGTGTCAAGGCACAGGCCTTACTAAAGCAATAACTCTACGGCAGCATTCACGGTTTGAGTGTAAGTCCTGATGGCTTGTAGCTTCTCTCCGGTACTGATCGCGGATTCATCTACAGAGTTAGATGCAACGATTTCAGCCAGATGCTCCTGTGCGAAAATCATACCGCGCCTGTTTTGAGTATTTGGTTCATGAAGGATGTTAGCGACAAGTTCATCACCTGTTCTGAAGACGGCACTATCCGATTGTGGGACAGTAACAATTACTCTGTAACTGCAAGATGCACAGCGCCTCAAGCCACCTCAGCCACGCTGTACCCGGTTTGCGCGGTTTTTACTGATGAAGTAATTTTGTCAGGATGGTCAGATGGTAAAATACGCGCGTTCAGAATCGACAACTGCCAACTGCTTTGGCAGATAGACAATGCTCACAAGAACGGCGTTACAGCTATTGAACTTGCAGGCAACTGCAAGTTCCTATGCAGTGGTGGCATGGAGGGCGATATCCGTGTCTGGGAAATCCGCAGCCGTGAGCTGATCAGTCACTTGAAGGAACACAACAGCCGCGTCACTAAAATTAAACTGTTCCCTGACGACACCCATCTGCTGTCATGCGCTCGTGACAAGTCAATCTTATGTTGGGACCTGAAAGCAGAGAAGAGAGTAAGTGCCCAGAGCCAAAGAATGGGCGGCCTTAACTGCTTCGCGATGAGCCCCTTAGACAACAATAAGTACATTTCTGTCGGCCAAGAGCGCCGAATCACCTATTGGGACTTGAGAAAGGTGAATGCAGAGGCCGTGCTTGACAGCTCTCCTTTTAAGGGGGAGTCAGAGGAGCTGAACACCGTTACTATCTCGCACAACAACAAATATTTCGCAGTAGGTGGAGCTCTCGGGGTTTTGAGGCTTTACGAATTTTCCACGGGCTAGTTTATCCTCGAATGCCGTGCCCATAGCAGCGCGATTCTTGCTGTTAATTTTAGTCCAGACGATAAACAGCTGATCTCTACGGGTAAAGACGGTTTAGTGGCGGTGTGGAACATTTTCCTAGCTTGATTTGCTTTAATACTTATTTCACCTTGAGCCACAAGGGGTTTTGGGGTTTTGGGG
>CAIMTR010000224.1 GCA_903844415.1 uncultured Gammaproteobacteria bacterium | reverse complement strand
CTATGGCCTGCCCAAGGGTCTTGCTCAATTCTTCCCCGGCTACCCGCATGGTGACATCAGCAAGTCCGCCTGGTCCAAAGGGCACGATTACTCGAACCGGACGTTGAGGATAAAACTCTGTCTGCGTACTGACCGTTTCGTTACTGGTGGTAGCACTAGAGTTGTTATCACCATTACAGGCTACCAGCAGTAAAACCATACTGATCAAAAAACCCTTACTAAATTTAAAATGGTATGACGCTCGCATCTGCGTGATCTTGGCTTTTATAGTACTCAATTTAAATGCTCCTGCGGTTTGCCAATAAGCTACTTGAGACAATTGCGGTAACTAACAACACCAGAGTAATCACCAAAAACAGCAGACTCACCGGCCGCTGCACAAAGGTTAGCAGGTCACCGTTGGCTAGCAGTAGAGCACGACGAAAGTTTTCTTCCAGCATGGGGCCTAACACAAAACCCAGCAACAAGGGCGCTGAAGGGAAACCGTGACGATTAAACCAAAACCCGACAATGCCAAAGATAAAAGTGAGTAGCACATCAAAACTGCTGTTGTTAATACTGTATACGCCAATACAAATCAAAAACAACACCGCAGGAAACAACACTCGGTAGGGAATGCTGAGTAATTTGACCCACATACCAATTAACGGCAAATTTAGGATCAGCAGCAGAATATTCCCAACCCAGAAACTAGCCACCACACCCCAGAATAATTCCGGATTCTCATTGATTAATTGCGGGCCGGGCGTTATCCCGTGAATGAGCAGGCCACCAATCATTACTGCCATGATGGCATCACCAGGAATACCCAAGGTCATAGTAGGAATAAATGCAGCTTGTACTGAGGCATTGTTGGCGGCTTCCGGTGCGACAACTCCTTCGATTGCTCCACGTCCAAAACGTGCTGGCTCTACCGCCACTTTTTTTTCCAGTGCATAGGCCATGAAAGCTGCAATAGTCGGCCCGGTGCCAGGCAACATACCCACAAACGAGCCCAGCAAAGTGCCACGCGTGCAAGCACCCCAAAACTGTTGAATATCGAGTTTGGTTGGGATCATGGAGCGGAACGTAATACGGGCATTAACCAGTTGGGGCAAATCTCCACTCACCAGATTTGTCAGGATTTCGCTGACACCGAACAATCCCATCGCTAACGCCGCCAAATTGATGCCATCGGCAAGTGCAGGAAACCCAAAAGTAAAACGAAATTGACCAGAGTTAATATCGGTACCAACCAATCCCAGCACCAATCCCAACATCACCATCGACAAACCTTTTAAAGGCGAACCTATGGCAAGGGTAGAAGCCGCTGTCAGAGCCAGTAGCATAATCGCGAAATAATCAGCTGCTGAAAAACTGACAGCAAAGTCAGCCAACACCGGCGCAAATAAAATCATCAACACAATTGCAAACGAACCCCCAATGAAGGATGCAATGGTAGTTACGAACAAGGCAACTCCTGCCCTGCCATGTTTGGTCATTTGATAACCATCTAGACAAGTTACAGCAGAAGGTGCGCTGCCCGGCACATTGAGCAGAATAGAAGTGATTGACCCGCCGTACTGCGCCCCGTAAAAAATTCCGGCCAGCATGATCAGGCCTAATAGAGGATCAAGATTAAGCGTCAGGGGAAGACACAGTGAAATGGTAGTAAGAGTGCCAATACCGGGTAACACACCTACTACTGTGCCGAGTGTTACTCCAAGCAAACAATACAACAATGCCTCAGGTGTCAGTGCCTGCTGAAAACCTAGGCTAAGATTGAGCAGCGTGTCCATATCAAGAACCAAATGGCGAAACAGGCACGCCGAGAAAAACCACAAACAAACCGTAACCTGTTATGGCCACGACCAGCATTAATAGAGTTTGTTTAAACCAAAGTTGCTGAGGCATGGCACAGGAACATAATAATAGTTGCGCGAGACTAGCCGGGAAAAAACCCAAGGTGTCTATGAGCAGATACCAACTCAACATACCTGCCCCAACAAATAGCAAAGGACGCATTGGCAACGCTGTTACAGTTTCTTCTGCAGTATTCCAAGCAGTCCAAAATAAAAGTAGGGCCAACAATACCAAACCCATACCCAACACCAATGGCATAAAACCCGGTCCCATCGCAGTAAGACTACCAATCTTAAAGTTGTATCCATTTAAGGCAACACCAACACCAGTGAGTGCTAGCAAAACCGCAGGCATACATTGCCTAACATTACTTATATTCAAATGATTGCTTCCTTCATGCGTAACTTTTGAAACCGCTGACGGTAATGGAAAGCAGCGCTACTTGTTTTTGGAGGTAGTCCACGATTCTGGAACTTCTACACAATCGTAAGGTTTGAGGGTTTCACCAGGTCGCCATATCCAGTAAGAACTTTGGGTAACGGGCCCAGTAAAAGTGGCCGGATCAGTTACTGTCATCTGATAATCAAGGCGGTTGGCATCAGCACTCAATATAAAACGCTCTACGATCTCTGCTGAAGATCCTAGTTTAATACCCGCCGCACCAAAATACGCAGGTGAAAAATCACGGGTTGTTACTACCAAGTCTGATCCTTCCCAATGTCCCAAAGAATATCCCATTGGCGAAGGTGCGTGTTGTGCAGAACTGTTAACCAAATAAACAATTCTTTCCTGATCAAATTCTTCGATCTTTAATGTAATCTGTTCACCCTCATCTACAAATTCAAAAGGCCAGATATTACTCATGATATTGGGAAAGCCTTTCGCATTACAGCCAGTATCAGTATCTACCAACACATCCCAGGCAGCGGCTGCAGTAACGGCAGAATCAGTAAGAGGATATTCGTTTAACCAAAAACGCGGCTGATTATTGACGCCGCCTTCCCGACTCCATACGCGGAAAATCCCCTTGGCAGAAGCTTGAGCTGCTACAACTGCGGCAGGATTAAAAGCCTGCAAAGATCGCTCTACAGTCTGCTCTGACCATAAGGTTTCAAGATTAGCGTACAGATGAACTTCACGACCGTCGGGCAACAGGACATGACTAACCTCCATGGCATTAGCAGTAAAACGTGCAGGTGGCCCCGCTACTCGCACGCGAGTACCGACAGCAACTAATTCCTTATTTATCCCTTCACGTTCCAAAATACTGGGCGGAGTTGTTTCTAATTCCCACAAGCCGCCGCCACTGGCTTGATCAGCCTGCATCCAGTAACGTACATGTGGATGACGCCACAATACACGGGTTATTTCACCTTCCAATTGAATCAATTGTGTAGTGTCGTAGAAAGCAGATCTGGAATGATGCGCACTGACATTTTGGATAAGAAAAAGTGAAAGGATTGTAGTGAACAACAAGCTGTAGAGTTTACTCGCCATTGATACACCTCGAATAATAATATTAGATCGGTTCGACACCGGCACGCTGACAAAAATATTCCCAGGCTCGTGGTAAAGCAAGAGTAGAAAATTGGGACTCAGTGGCGAGTTTAATTTCAGCTTCACTCAGAGGGATTGGTGTGCCCAGTGTTTTAGCTTGCAACAACACATTGGCATTTACTTGCAGATAAACCGCAGTAAGCACAGCTCTTTCGATACTTGTACCTACTACTACAGCACCGTGACCTCGCATCAACAAGCAGGTATTGTTCGCCAGCGTTGTAGCGAGATTTCTGCCCTGTTCCATGGTGCGCACCAACATGTCAGTGTCGCCACTTTCGGTATGAATATCCCAAACAGGAATTTGCGCACCAATCACCGCAGCGGTGTGGATGACTGGACGCATGGGCACATCAGTTATAGTAAAAGGTAGCACTGCATAGGAATGGTGATGTACTACTGAATGAACATCTTCACGAGCTGCATAAACGGCAGCGTGGATCATCCGCTCGCCATAAGCAGTACGACCACGCGGATCGATTGCTGAGCCTTCCAGATCAAACTCCATTAAGTCATCAAATTCAACCAGCGCTGGGCTGCGTGCACGCGACAAAATAAATCTATCTGGATTTTCAGGATTACGCACACTGACATGACCAAAAGCATCTACTACATTTTCATTGGCCAGAATTCGATTAGCAGCAACCAGTCGTTGGAACTCAAGCAGTTGAGGCAGAGCTCCACTGTTATTTTGAGTAGCCAGCTGTTGTGCAAAAACAACCAATGGAGAAACGCTTAAACCCGCCCCCATGCTCAAGGACAAGCAGGCCAACATATCTCGCCGGGAATAGCCGTGACTGCGCTGCTTGGTCTGTGCCATGCTCAACTCCTGTTAGATCTAATAGAGTGCTAATTCAACCATACTCTCGCATTACGAAACATGCGCATGGTTGGGCTGTCTTCCTGCCAAGAATCGGCGCGCCATGAATTGGTGATAGCTCTAAACACACGTTCTGGATGCGGCATCATGATGGTGACACGGCCATCAGTATTACAAAGTCCAGCTATACCAAGAGGAGAGCCGTTGGGATTAGCAGGATATTGCTGAGTTACCTTGCCATAGTTATCTAGATACTGCATGGCAACTGTGCCACTTTGAATGGCCAGTTGCTGGGCTAAGGCATCTGCAAATTCTGCTCTGCCCTCGCCATGCGCCAGGGCAATCGGGAAGTGTGAACCTTGCATGCCTGCCAGTAACACGGAAGGCGTTTCCTGCACCGCGACCATCACAGTACGGCCTTCAAACTGCTCGGAAGCATTACGAACAAAATGTGGCCAATGTTCAGCACCAGGAATTAATTCACGCAAATTGGACATCATCTGACAACCGTTGCAGATTCCAAAAGCAAGGGTAGATTGACGAGCAAAAAATTCTTCAAACTGAGCACGGACACGGGCATTAAACAAAATCGACTTGGCCCAACCTTCCCCTGCACCGAGAACATCACCATATGAAAAACCACCACAGGCCACCATGGCATTGAAATTATCGAGGGTGATACGACCACTGATTATGTCAGTCATGTGAACGTCCACAGATTCAAACCCAGCACGATGAAATGCCGCTGCCATTTCCATCTGACCATTGACACCTTGTTCACGCAGCACTGCAATGCGTGGGCGATGTCCACGCCTGATATAGGGCGCGGCAATATCGTCGTTAATATCAAAACTCAAGATGGAATGTAAACCCGGATTTTCGACGTCCTGCAGCAACTTGAATTCTTGCCGGGCACATTCAGAGTTGTCGCGCAGGGCCTGCATTCGATAACTGGTTTCAGCCCACGCGCTTTGATAATGAGTACGAGTTGAACTCAATACTATTTTGTCAGAAAAACTAAAGCTGATGTTGTCGGTAGGGTGCACTGTACCTATCGAGAAAAGAATATCTCCCAGACCCTTTTCATCGGCCAATTCCCGTACTTGTGCCAACTGTTCATCACGTACTTGGAGCACAGCCCCCAATTCTTCGGTAAACATGGAATCTACCACTTGACCGGCACTGGTAATGTTGTCGAGGTTGATAGCAAGACCGCAATGCCCTGCGAACGCCATTTCCACCAAGGTGGTAAAAAGCCCTCCGTCAGATCGATCGTGATAAGCCAGCAGGAGTTTTTGTTCCAAGCAGTCCTGAATGAAATCAAAAAATCGTTGTAAATCGCTTGCACTATGCAAATCGGGGGCTACTGCACCTAATTGACCATACACCTGCGCCAAAGCTGAACCACCTAGACGATTGGAACCCAATCCTAAATCCATCAGCAACAAAGTGCTGGCGCCTTTATCAGTTCGTAACTGCGGGGTCACTGTCAAACGCACATCAAGCACAGGAGCAAATGCTGAAATAATCAGCGACAAAGGCGCTGCCATATTCTTTTTGCCCACTGCATCGTCCCACACTGTGCGCAT
>CAIMTR010000223.1 GCA_903844415.1 uncultured Gammaproteobacteria bacterium | reverse complement strand
ATTGATCGTTGGGAGGATTGGACTAGTGCTTGGAGTAAAAGAGCGCTCGTCCACGAAAATCTTGGAAAAGAGGCACTAGATCAACAATTTTTCTTGAGTGCTAGTGAGCATTTATCGCGCGCTGCGGTGTATTATCACTTTGCCAAATTCGTATCTGTCCATGATATTGGGGAGATGCGGGCAGCTCACATGAAGGCGGTTGAATGTAAACAATTAGCATTGCCACATATGCGCCCACCGGCGGTACGCGTTGAAATTCCTTATTTAGGGAAGACTTTGGCTGGTTTCTTACGATTGCCTAATGGCACCAATAACGGCACCAATAACGGCACCAATAACAACGGAGCACCAAGCAATCATCAAAAACCACCCATATTAATTATGGTACCAGGCCTAGACTCTGCCAAAGAAGAGCTTGAAGCGTATGAGCTCCCTTTTTTGGCGCGTGGCATGGCCACTTTATTGGTGGATGGTCCAGGCCAAGGAGAAGCTGAATATGATTTCCCAATTCGTGGGGATTATGAGGTACCAGTCAGGGCAATGGTGGACTGGTTGATGCAGAGAAATGATATTGACCATACCCGGATTGGTTTATGGGGTGTGAGCTTAGGTGGCTACTACGCGCCTCGAGCAGCTGCTTTTGAAAAACGCTTAAAAGCTTGTATTGGTCTTGCCGGGCCTTATGATTTTTCAGATACTTGGGAGCAATTACCACCGCTTACTCGGGAGGCATTTCGGGTCAGAAGTCATTTGGCGACAGAGGCGCAGGCGAAGGAATATAGTCAAACGCTGACCATGAAAAATGGTATTGCTCAACAAATTACTTGTCCTTTATTTTTAGTGACTGGTAAGTTAGATCGGTTGATTCCTTGGCAGGATACCAAGCGAATGGCAGATGAGGCTTCTGGTCCAACAGAATTATTAATTGTGGAAGATGGTAACCATATTGCGAATAACCGGCCTTACCGATATCGACATCGAACAGCAGATTGGATGGCTGAGCAATTAGGCTTGCCGCGTATCTAGTAATCTTTAAACAGGAAAAACAATGACTCAATGGCTATTGACTAGAAGTAAAGCAATACATTTAACTTACGTTTTGCTGTTTAGTATTGGTCTTGGACTAACCCCTTTAAAAGGTGCCGCCCAAACCTTCCCGAGTAAACCAATCAAATTGATTTCAGGGGCAACTGCAGGTAGTGCCTCAGATATTATTGCTCGGTCTATTGCAGAAAAATTGCAGAGTGAATTTGGCGTTTCTGTCTTCGTAGAGAATAAGCCTGGAGCTGCTGGGTCTGTTGCTATTGAAACCATTTTTAACTCCCCTGCAGTTGGGCTCTCGATATTTGTTTACACGGGAGGACACACTGTTTTGCCTCTGATCAACAAGGTAAGTTACGACCCAGTGAAAGATTTTTCTGCTGTGACACCTCTTGCAGTGGTTCCGAACGTCATGGTTGTATCGCCAAATAAAGGTTATAAATCGGTGAAGGATGTCGTAGCTGCTGCTAAAGATAAGCCAGGACAGCTCAATTATGCGTCGGCTGGATTAGGTAGTGCAACCCATATGAGTGCAGAAAAATTTAAATTAGCAACTGGTATTGACGCCGTTCATGTGCCCT
>CAIMTR010000222.1 GCA_903844415.1 uncultured Gammaproteobacteria bacterium | reverse complement strand
TGCACTGCAAGACCTGGATACGGATTGCCTGAACACACTTGCCACCCGGCCGTGTTTTGTGACCACCGGCGGGAGTGCCGCAGCAGATGATTAGGATAGAGAATCTGGTCAAACATTTTGGCAAAGTGGCAGCTGTGGATGGCATCAGTTTCAGTGCCAAAAACGGTGCTATTACCGGTTTGTTAGGGCATAACGGTGCAGGCAAATCAACCTGCTTGCGAGTGTTATATGGGTTGTTGAAAGCCGATAGCGGCAAGGTTTTGCTAGATGAAATCGACGTGTTACAGCAGCCTTTGTTAGCGCAGCAGCGTATTGGTGTAATGACAGATGCACACGGTCTTTATCCTAGGCTTACTGCCCGCGAACATATTGCCTATTTTGCCCGTCTGCGGGGCATGCCTGAGGCAAAAATTGCACAACGCTCTCAACTGTTGTTGACGCAACTAGGCATGCAAGATATCGCCGACCGCAGGGCCACCGGTTATTCCCAAGGTGAAAAAATGAAAGTATGCCTGGCACGTGCGCTGGTACACGATCCGCAAAACATCATCATGGACGAACCGACTAACGGGCTAGATGTAATGACCACCCGCAGTGTGCGTAGCATTCTGCACGAGCTAAAAGCCGCTAATAAATGTGTGTTGTTGTCTTCCCACATCATGCAAGAAGTGAGCGCTTTATGTGATGAAGTTATAGTGATTGCCGGGGGCAAAGCTTTATATCAAGGTGGCCTGGAGCAATTGTTGGCACATACCAAAGAGAGCAATCTAGAAGATGCCTTTGTCAACATGACGGGAGCAGCGGTATGAAGCCGTGGCTGGTTGTCATGCTAAAAGAATTACGCGATGCGTCGCGGGATAGGCGGGCCTTGCTGTCGTTGTTTATATTTCCGGTGTTAGGCCCAGCCATGATCTATTTTATGTTCACTAAAATTATCGATTTGGGTGAGCAGGCCCAAGATATCGAACTGCCGGTGGTGGGTGCTGAGTTTGCGCCAGATCTGATGGATTTTTTACGCCAAAACGGGATCACCATAAAAAAATTGGAAATGGATTTGACTGCAGGCAGTTTCAGCGCCGCGGTTAGTACCGAAGTATTGGCGGCTATCACCAAGCGTACCTACGATTTTGTGCTATTGATTCCTGCCGATTTCCGCACGCGGGTAGCCGAGTCACAAACCGTAAATGTGGAAATTCACCATGACAGTTCGCGCCCCAGTGCCGGCATAAAAATCAGTCGGGTACAAAGTTTGATAGAAGCGTGGGGCCGCGAAACGACAGCTTTGCGGCTACTGGTCCGCGGGATTAACCCAAGCCTAATTCGACCCATTAATATTGGCAGAATTGATATTGCCAGCGATCAAGCCCGCGCCCAGTCGCTGCTTAACATGATCCCCATGTTTGTCATTATGGCGGCTTTTCTTAGCGGGGTGGGTATAGCTGTAGATGCCACAGCCGGTGAGCGCGAACGTAAATCCCTAGAGCCGCTGTTGGTTAATCCGGTATTGCGCAGTCAATTTGTGTTGGGCAAATGGTTTGCCGCTGCGGTGTTTTCAATTTTGGGGTTGATTATGGTGATGACACTCAACATGCTGGCACTGAGTAATGTGCCGCTGGAAGAGTTGGGTATCAGTTTTAATATTGGGCCAACTGAAATCGTAGGCATTTTGCTGGTAACAGTCCCGTTGGCTTTTTTTGCTACTTCTTTGCAGATATTTGTGGGGGTGTTTGCCAAATCCTTCAAGGATGCCCAAGTGTATATTGGCCTGATGTCCTTGCTGCCTATGCTGCCGTATATGTACAACATTTTGAATACCACAGGCCGAGAACTGTGGATGAGTCTGGTGCCAATGTTAGGGCAGAACATGTTACTTACCGATGTGGTAAGTGGCCGCACTCCAGCACTGCCCGATTTTGCTTTGGCGGCAGCTTGTCTGTTGTTGTGGAGTTTGGTGTTTATTGCCAGTGCTGCCAAATTACTTAAACGCGAACGAATTATTTTTCTCTAACGGCCTGTATTTGCCTGTTATCGGGGTAAGTTGAGTAACTGCCTACCGACACCAAAAAAGTTTACTCAGAATCTTGTCAAGGGCTGTTTAGTTGACGATGAGCCTATATAATCCGTGCCCTCCGCAGCACAGATTCATTCGCTTGATTAGTGATACAGGCCGTAATTGAGTCGTGAATTTTTCCACCATGGACAGTAAAACTTGAACAGCTCCGAAATTCGCCAGGCCTTCTTGGAATATTTTCAAACGCAGGGTCATACCATCGTTGCCAGCAGTTCGTTGGTGCCCGGCAATGATCCAACTTTATTGTTTACCAATGCGGGCATGGTGCAGTTTAAGGATGTTTTTCTGGGCCAAGACAAGCGGCCTTATGTGCGTGCAGTCAGTTCGCAGCGGTGTGTACGGGCAGGGGGCAAACACAACGATTTAGAAAACGTGGGTTACACCGCTCGTCACCACACTTTTTTCGAGATGCTGGGTAATTTTAGTTTTGGCGATTATTTCAAGCGTGAAGCCATTCAGTTTGCCTGGACCTTCTTAACTGTCAATCTGCACATCCCCAAAGAAAAACTGTGGGTCACCATTTTTGAAGATGATGCCGAAGCCGAAACTATCTGGATTAAAGAGATCGGGATCGACCCGCAACGCTGTACCCGCATGGGCGAAAAATCCAATTTCTGGTCAATGGGTGATACCGGTCCGTGTGGTCCGTGCAGTGAAATTTTCTACGATCATGGGCCAGACGTGGCGGGCGGTCCACCGGGCTCAATTGATGAAGACGGCGACCGTTATATCGAAATATGGAACCTGGTGTTCATGCAGTTTAACCGCAGTGCAGATGGCACTATGGTCAAGCTGCCAAAACCATCGGTAGATACCGGCATGGGGTTGGAGCGTATTGCAGCGGTTATGCAGCACGTGCACAGCAATTACGAAATCGATTTATTTCAGGCTTTATTAACGGCGGCAGCAGCAGCCACTGGCACCGCAGATCTCGGCCTGACCTCCCTTAAAGTTATTGCAGATCACATACGCTCCTGCTCTTTTATGATTGTGGACGGCGTTATTCCATCCAACGAAGGTCGGGGTTATGTATTACGCCGCATAATTCGCCGTGCCATTCGGCATGGGCATCAGTTGGGAATGAAAGAAGCATTTTTTTACAAACTGGTCGACAACCTGGCGGCAGTGATGGGCGCAGCCTACCCAGAACTAAAGATGGCCAAAGCCAGCATCGCCGATGTTCTACTCGCAGAAGAGCAACAGTTTTCCCGCACCCTAGACAATGGCATGGCTATTTTGGAGCTGGCGATTGCGCAACTGCAAGGCACTCAGATCCCGGGTGAAGCAGTTTTCAAGCTCTATGACACCTACGGGTTTCCGGTGGATTTGACAGCCGACATTGCCCGCGAACGTGGTTTGACACTCGATACTGCTGGTTTTGAAAAGGCCATGAATGCCCAAAAACAACTGGCGCGTGCGGCCAGTCGCTTTGAAGCCGATGCTGCGCTGGTCATCGAACATAGTGAGGCTACCCAATTTAATGGTTATGAAAGTTTGCAAATACTCAGCAAAGTTAAGGGCTTGTATCGAGAAGGTAAACCAGTTGTTAGCTTGAACACTGGCGAGCAAGGGGTCGTTTTGCTAGACACCACTACTTTTTATGCCGAAAGCGGCGGCCAGGTGGGGGACAAAGGGGTATTGATTGGTGCGGGTGTGGAGTTCAAGGTTAACGACACGCGTAAACAAGGAAATCATTTTTTACATTTTGGTGAGGTGGTTGCAGGCAGTCTGGAGACAGGCACTACCTTGCAGGCAAATGTTGCCGTAGCAGTGCGGCAGGCCACGATGCTCAACCATACGGCGACTCATCTGTTGCATGCAGCCCTACGCAAAGTGCTAGGTGAGCATGTCACCCAGAAGGGCTCTCTAGTCCACCCAGACTATTTGCGGTTCGACTTTGCCCACAATAAACCAGTCTCTCAGCAAGAGTTAGACACTATCGAAAACCTGGTCAATGGCCAAATATTGAACAACACCCTGTTAGGCAATAAGGTCATGTCTATTGCGGCCGCGCAAGATTTGGGGGCGATGGCGCTTTTTGGCGAAAAATACGGCGATGTGGTTAGGGTAATATCAATTGAAAACAATGGCATAAATAATAAACATGAAGTGTTTTCTATTGAGCTATGTGGTGGCACTCATGTGGTGCGCACCGGCGATATCGGGCTGTTTTGCGTGGTGCAGGAGTCGGGCATAGCGGCAGGTGTTAGGCGCATTGAAGCGGTAACTGGGCAAGGCGCATTGGCGCGTGTGCGGGCACAGAGCTCTAGTCTTCACACAATTTTGGGGGTTCTAAAGGCTTCGCCAGACAACGTAGAAGATAAGGTTCAACAAATGTTTGCTGCCAACAAAGCGTTGGAGAAAGAAGTGCAATTGTTGAAGGTTAAAGCAGCGGTTGCTGCCAGCGCCACGCTTGCCGAGCAGGCACAAAGAATTACAGGATTCAAAGTTTTAGCAGTTGAAGTTAATGGAATGGAGAGCAAGACCCTACGCGAAACTGCCGAACAATTGCGCGATAAATTAGGGTCAGGTGTGGTGGTGCTGGCAGTTAGCGACAGTGGCAAAGTCAGTTTGGTTGTTGCAGTAAGCCATGACCTTGTCGATCGCGTTAAAGCGGGCGAACTGGTAAATACACTTGCCCAGCAAGTGGGCGGTAAAGGCGGCGGGCGTGCCGACATTGCGATGGCGGGCGGGACTAATGCTGCTGGTTTGTCACAGGCCTTAAGTTCGGTTGCTGGTATTGTTGCCAGTTATTTATAAGCTCAAATAGATTATGTTTAAATTAAGATTATTGGCGTGATGGAATAATGGCATTATTATGGCCCTGATAGTTCAGAAGTACGGTGGCACTTCGGTTGGTACCATCGAAAGAATTCGCAATGTAGCAACCAAGATCGCCAAATTTAGGGATCAGGGGCACGATATCGTGGTGGTAGTTTCAGCCATGAGCGGTGTTACCAATAACCTCGTTAGTATGGCTCATGAATTACAGAAAGAGCCCTCACCGCGTGAAATGGATGTGCTGCTGTCTACCGGCGAGCAAACTACAATCGCCCTGTTGTGTATGGCGCTTGAGAGCATTGGTTATCAGGCAAAATCGTATACTGGCAGCCAGGTTCGAATTTTAACCGACAGTGCCTTTACCAAAGCTCGTATTGTTAGCATTGATGATGATCAGATCAGAAATGATTTGGCGCATGGCAAAGTGGTTGTTGTGGCTGGATTTCAGGGTGTGGACGAAGCTGGCAACATCACAACTTTGGGCAGGGGCGGTTCTGACACCACCGGCGTAGCACTAGCAGCCGCACTTAAAGCACACGAATGTCAGATTTACACCGATGTAGATGGTGTCTACACCACGGATCCAAGGGTGGTGCCGGAAGCCAGACGCTTGGAGCGTATTACCTTTGAAGAAATGCTGGAGCTAGCAAGTCTTGGTGCCAAGGTGTTGCAGATCCGCTCAGTAGAATTTGCCAGCAAGTACAACGTGCCTTTGAGAGTTCTTTCCAGTTTTGAAGATGGTCCCGGCACATTAATCGGTTCAGAGGAAGTTAGCATTATGGAAAATCCAGTAATTTCGGGCATTGCGTTTACCCGTGATGAAGCCAAGTTAAGTATTCTGGGAGTACCGGATGTTCCTGGCATGGCATTTAAGGTTTTTGGTCCTATCAGCGATGCCAATATTGAAGTAGATGTGATAGTACAAAATGTGGGTGTAAACCTTACAAACGACATTACCTTTACCGTGCAAAGAAAAGATGCTGATAAAGCAGCAGGTATATTAGAGAAGGCAGCCAAGGAATTGGGTGCAAACAAGATCCAGGTGGACAACAAGGTAGCCAAGGTATCGCTGGTAGGTGTGGGAATGCGTTCTCATGCAGGCATCGCCGCAAGATGTTTGGGGCCTTGGCGGCAGAGTCCATAAATATTCAGTTGATTACTACTTCTGAAATTAAAATTTCTGTAGTTATTGAAGAAAAATATATGGAGCTAGCTGTGAGGGCTTTGCATGCGGCATTTGGCTTAAAAGATCCAAGTTAAAAGCTCTAGTACGAAGTTTGTCGAATGATATATATGGGTACAGTAGTAAAAATTAGGTTGCCAATATTTAGTAAATTTAAATCTATTAAATATAAATCTGGCAATAAACAATTAATATTAATTTAGGCACGTACAAGGAGGAGCCCACCATAGAGGCCCACGTGCAAGTTTTAGGGAAATTAACATGTTGATATTAACGCGCAGGGTTGGTGAAACTTTGATGGTTGGTGACGATGTAACGGTCACTGTGTTGGGTGTGAAAGGTAATCAAGTTCGTATTGGTGTAAATGCGCCAAAGGATGTGGCTGTTCACCGCGAAGAAATTTATGAGCGTATTCGTAATGAGAAAGAAGGTGGTGCCCCGTCTCAGATAGAACCCGGTAATTCATAAGTAAATTGACTATAGACTGACTAGAGATTGAGGGTGTCTGTGGTACTATCGCGCGCTCAAATTGGAGAGATGGCCGAGTGGTCGAAGGCGCGGCCCTGCTAAGGCCGTATAGGAGTAATCTTATCGAGGGTTCGAATCCCTCTCTCTCCACCAATTTAAGCGAATAAGCCAATGATTTCATTGGCTTTTTTAGTTTTAGGGTGTCTTCAACTATCAAATCGACTATCAAATAATGACTCGGTTGGCGGAGTACCTAGCGTTGATTTAGCGCCTATCTCAAACTCAGGCGAGTGATGATGCAAGCTTGGGCGGATTCTTTTGAGCAGGCGAGCTTTGGGAATTTGAGTTTGTCAGGAACTTAGCATTTAGCTGCTGCCAGCGAAGTCTACGACGCCTACCGTGCCTGCCTAGTTCCACCGACGAGTCGACCGGTCAATACATTGACCCCGGAACAACTCAAGAAGCGCAAGGAAATAGAGGACAGGTGTGACAAGATGATAATGGAATGTCTTGCTGAAAACCTAAAGTTGGGCAGGCAAATCCCGTACCACAAGATTTTTTCGCGTCGATTAATAACCCCGCCGGTAACCAAGGAAAACAGCATAGCCTGTTTATCTAAAATTCTGATTTCTATAACACCTTCTCGTTT
>CAIMTR010000221.1 GCA_903844415.1 uncultured Gammaproteobacteria bacterium | reverse complement strand
CGCCATCCTACAGGGGCATAGCTGGTGCGGGCAACCTGCGCGTAAGGTGCAGGACAAACCATGGCGCGGATTTCGACCTGTTTATGTGATTCCACTGTCGGTTTTTTGGTGCCGCCGTTCGGCTCACCCCAGACAAAAGTGACTTCGTTGCCGGGTACTGCGTGTTCGACGTCCAGCATGGCCAGTGTCAGCATTTTACGTTCGTTGGAGCTGTAGCCAATCCAGGTGGAGAGTCCGATATTGACACCGTTTTTCAACACGGCGTCGTAGGGTAGGGCGGAATAAACAGCAGACGGAAAATCAAAATATTTGGCACGATCAGCCGAGAACTGGCTGCCTATCGCTTTGATCACGTCTTCGTTGTTCAGCTCTAAAGTGACTTTCTGTCGGCGTGGGTTCTTGGCAAATTTCTCAAGCGCAGCACGGCCAATGAAGTCATGGTCAAATTTTACCATTACACCGTAACCCAAATCGTAGGGGGTGAAGTAATAGTCTTCGATATTTTTGGACACAAAGCTGCCACCCAGCGACGCTTTGGCTTCATAGGAATCGGCCGGCAGCCATTCCCGGTAAGACTTCAGGTTGGCACCGGAATAGATAGCAGGCATCGGGGATGGAACCCAACCTGACTCCAAAGTGTTGGAAGAGTAGGCGCGGGCACCCACCAAACGCAAACCAAATTCTTCACCTGCAGCAATAAATGCCTGGCGTACGGTTTCTCCGTCTTTTACCTGGCCAAACAATTCGTAACCGGGTTGACCTGCCATGCCATGCCGTAAGGCGCCTACTTTACAACCGGCTATTTCGATTTCGCCCATGTGGAAAAATTTCAACTGTGGAGGCTCTTTGCCAATTACCTTGGTCATCAGTTTGAATGCATTGGGACCCTGGATCTGGAAGCGAAAGGTCTTGCGATCCAGCGGATTGGCGCGTACCGCAGACCGTTCATCACGTTCACACTTGGCATCGTAGCCCTTGGTTTCGCAGTGGAACTGTACCCAATTAAGTACAGAAGGACGGCCAATCATGTTGAACCCACCGTTGGGTAGATGCATCAGTATTACATCACCCACCACGTAACCATCCTCGGTGCACGGGGCGTATTGTTTGGCTACGTTGATCGGGAAATTTTCGAAACTGTTGGTGCCGAGGTCTTGCAGCAGTTGCTTCGCTTGCGGGCCAGATACATACATATCAGACATATGGTAACTTTGATTAAATAACACACAGGTTTCCTGCCAGGCGCGCTGTTCGTCGCGCCAGTTGGTGTATTCGGGCGGAACTACCGGATAAACGTTCGGGCCTGAAGCGGAATTACGCAATAGGGTAATAGCACTACCGGCAGCCTGAATTAGGCTTTCAAGATTCTTGGGTGCGACGCTAGGTGAAGTGGTAACTGACACTGGCTGACTCCTCGGATTGGTCATCGAAAATTATTTCGTATATCGAAAAAAATCGATTTTAGCTGTACTCGCCTGACCATTCAACCTTAATTTGAAAGGAAAACCTTGTAATGATTGTAGAAAAAAACCCACGGGAAGATGGTGAATATCTTAATTCCCTAGCGCGCGGCTTGGCAGTGTTGCGTTCCTTCAGTCGCGAAAAGCCCGGCATGACTCTCAGTGAGCTGGCCGCCCATACCGGGTTGAATGCAGCCGTGGTCAGGCGTTGTCTTAACACTCTGACACATTTGGGTTATGTGACCAAAAAAGACAAGTTGTTTTTGTTGCGTCCGGAAGTGTTCGGCTTGGGTGTTGCTTATATTGAGTCCATGAATCTGGAAGAAGTAGTTGCCCCTAGCCTGCAACGCGTGCGTGATAAGACCGGCAGCAGTACGGCAATGGCTGTAATGTCGGGTACTGACATATTGTTTATGGTTTACGAATCTACAAAATTGCTGACGCGGGTTGCGGCAGGTGTTGGTACCCGTTTCCCAGCCTACGCCACCTCAGCAGGCAGGGTTTTGCTGGCGTATCAAGATAAGGAAAAAACCAAAACATTTCTGCAAGACATGCAACTAGTGGCGCTTACCGATCGCACGGTAACTTCCAAAATACGCTTAAAGTCCCTGTTGCAAGACGTGAAAAAAAAGGGCTATGCCGCTACCCAAGGAGAGCTCGATTTTGGTGTGGTTTCGGTGGCTGTACCGGTATTTTCTGAAGACGGCAAAATTGTTGCCGCCTTGGCTTGTTCTACTTCCCAGGCGCGGCAGAGCTTGGTCGCGATGGTGGAAGAAGTAGTGCCACCTTTGCAGCAGGCCGCCCGCGACATTGAGTTTGAATTACGTCGCTGCCCCTTGCTGGTGCACTCGATAACTAACTGAGTGTGAGTACCAAGTGAACAATAAACCGGTTTTATACCTGCTGCCAGGCCTGCTCTGTGATGAAACTGTGTGGGAGCAGCAGCAACTTGCATTGGCACCCTACGCCCAGATAGTGATCCCAGTATTCAGAGGTTTTTCTTCGTTTCGTGACATGGCGCTCTGGGTGCTCAAGTCAGCACCACCACGATTTTCTGTGGTTGGCCATTCCATGGGAGGTCGAGTCGCGCTGGAACTGATGCATCTTGCGCCAGAGCGGATCGATAAATTCGGTATGCTGAGTGTTGGTGTACATGCACTTGCAAGCGGAGAAGTTGAGGAGCGACAGCAGTTGGTTGCCTTGGCACAAGAGAGAGGCATGGCAGCGCTCGCCGATATCTGGATTCCACCAATGGTGCATCCGTCCCGCCACAAGGACGTTTTACTCATGGCAAAGATTCGCTCGATGGTGCTGCGTTTCGCTGTTGATGATTACCGCGCCCAAATTACCGCTGCACTCACTCGCACAGATCAATCCCTGTATTTAAAAGCAATTAAGCATAAATCTCTGTTGTTGTGTGGTGCCGACGACAAATGGAGCCCCTTACAGCAGCATCAGGCTATTCAGAGCCAGCTTGCCGCAGCAGACTTACATGTCATCGCCAATGCAGGACACATGGTCACGCTGGAGCAAGCCGATGCAGTTAATAAAATTCTTCAGGAATGGATACTAAGGTAGCAAGCTCTGATTTGAGCACTCGTGATCCCGGGTAGGCCGGGATCTAGTAACACAGCTATTTTTTTCAGCCAGTGTGGTGTTAGCTTCAGGGCGCGCCCGGAACTAACGGTGCTTGTCCTTCGCGGGTTGGCTCCAAAATGCCGGCTTCGTCATTGAGAAAATACCATTCGTCACCTAATTGGATGTGTCGGTTACCTTCTGCGCACACATATTCAACCCAGATAATATCTTCGGTTACGTGATTGTATTGTTGATTGATCACCCAGGGTTTGGTGAAGGCATCATCAATAGTGGTTATGG
>CAIMTR010000220.1 GCA_903844415.1 uncultured Gammaproteobacteria bacterium | reverse complement strand
CCAAGTGGAATCCAGATGCGAGGTTATTTCAGCCATTTTGACTTCGGCTTGTTCTGCACTCATGTTGCCGATATAAAGCCCGATCAAATCCATAAGAGTTGCTTTTTGTTCCAAGGTAAAGTCCCTAACTTCAATTCCTGCATAGTCCAACACTATGTTGTCGCTGAAAGCTTCTGTCATGATGTTATTGGCTGTTTTGCTGGCCATGATAATCGCAGCTTGTTGCTGCTGCATGTTTAAGGAGCGAATTAACGCTAAGCCTTTTTTCTGTTCCTCATCCATGATACGGGTGCCGGCATATTTACCCGCTGTTGCTACTGCAGGCTCTGAACCCCAAAACGTAGGTGTCATTACGACTTGATTGCCGAGCACGAAATAATTAATAGCCAGATGATGGCCTTCAAGTTGCCAGCCCCAAGGTTGAGTTGCTGACGGTTCTCCCATAAAAGTAAGCCAGTATTTGCCATCACCAAATTCGACAAAATTGTTGTTATTAAGTTCTCCTAGTGTTTCATTAAGGTGCATGATGTCTTCGGCTAGAGTGAGGCCCTTGGCACTGAGTGAGAGACCTAATAAATTTCTGGCAGCTTGTTTTTGTAATTCGTTCATGGCGTCGAAGGAAATTCCCTCGCGGTGATAGATTGATTGATTGGCCCACCTACGCCATTCAAGAGAGTCCGCTGAGTATTGGGTGTTGCCAAGTTGTTCGGCGCTTAATGTTTGTAGAAATTGAGTGGCTGCGTCTCTGACTTCATTAGTATCTGTATCACTGGGCTGAATAGAAAACAGGCCGTCCACGATTTGACCATTGGTAGTTATTCCTGTGAATTCGTCTGCAAAAGCGCGGGCTTCCCGTTCAGCGGTCCACGCAATGGATTGCGCGGGGAAACTAGCGGGATCACGCCCTTGTGCCAAGGTATAAACTGTAGCAAATGCACTTAGAGTTAACAGCAGTACACAAAAGTAGTGTCGAGTTTGCATGGTGAGGGCCTTAAGGTTTTGCATTCAGTAAAGGTGGTGGCGACATCATGCATTGTGTGGCTATTGCCTGTAAATATGCTCTCGGGCAATATGCACTTCCTTCAACGCGGGTGTAGCTCAATGGTAGAGCTGAAGCTTCCCAAGCTTATTACGAGGGTTCGATTCCCTTCACCCGCTCCATTTTTTTATGCAATCTATCAAGCGTTAGCTGAAAGTAATGAAAAACCTTGAAATTTTACGCTTGCAACAACTCCAGGCTATTGGGATAGCCAGTTATTATCCGCGCTTTGTGCTGGATGGAGCTTTGCCATCTGAGGCCTGTGAATGGCCTTATAGTGACATGCTTGAAGAGTCTGAGACACCAACTGAAGTAACAGTAAAATCAGATGCCCGCCTTGCCCAAGCAGAACCAACTGAAGTCCGAGCCGCAACACTCTCTGCAGATAAAGTTGCGACTTCTACTCGAACTGCAAGCATGCCCATGCCAGCTTTGTCTGTTGCCAAGTCAGAAAATTTCTCAGCCGAAACAGAAGTCAGTACCGCATTGAATTTTCAACTGGTGTTGATATCTGTAGATGCAACATTGTGTGTACTGAATCAAATACCTGCGCTGTCTCGCTTAAAAATGCAGGAAAAGCAATGCAAATTGCTCGACAATATTTTGCACTGGTTGGGCAAACCAGCTGCGGATCACAGCATTACCCGTAGCTTTAATTGGCCTCTCCCTGGTTTGGCTAGCGTCAATACACTAGCTGCCGCACAAGACAGCCTGCAGCATTTTTTGCAACAATCTTTGGTGGAAAAACCCTTCCGCAATTTGTTGGTGATGGGTGCGCAGGCCGCTGCCTGCTTCCGTCCTGAATCGGTCGACAGCAGCACAGATTCCCATGCTGTAGCGCCAGCATGGCAGGTGTTATTCACACATAGTCTGGATGAAATGCTGGCAATGCCTAGCCTTAAACATGACGTGTGGCAACATCTGCTGCCATTACATAAACGGCTGCAAATTCTGGAGTAAGTTAAGTGGATCATTCGACAGCTTGTTTTATCTGTCGGCCCATGCTGCCCATTGATGTCGCTCAGCTCGCAAAACTTTTGCCTGATTTGTTGCCAGGCACATGGTCGACAGAATTCTTGTCCAATGCGGTGCATTCTTCACATGAATTTTTAGTCTACATCCATAAACACCTTACCACTGAAACAGTAATCGGCTTTGCGGAATTCTATCGAGTGTTGGATGAATGCAATTTGTTGAACTTCGCGATAGCTCAGCAGTGGCAGAAACAAGGACTCGGTAAGGTTTTCATGCACGACTTGATAATTGCCGTCAGATTGCGGGGCTGTGCCCGCTGTTTGTTGGAAGTCAGACGATCAAATATTGCAGCGATAAGTTTGTATGCTAAAACTGGTTTTGTACTTGATGGCGTGCGGCCAGATTATTATCCGGCTTTGTGGGCCGGCGAAAAAACAGAAGATGCATTGCTTTATTCTTTGTTATTGTCCTCATCTTCAGCTTTAGGCTGAGAATTTTTAGTCAATATTTTTAGAAGTTTTCCCGCCAGTTTTAGCGCTAATACCAATATTAGCGCTACTAGAAACATCCCCACCAACAAAACTACGGATGACAGAATCAAACCCTGCATTTGCTGCCAGGAGATGCCAAAATAACGAAACATCGCATAAATTGAAGTTATGCCCAGTAGCAAACCGGCCAGCAAGCCCGGCCGTTTTATAAATAATTTCATCAGGATTTTATCTGCATTTATTGAGTCCTTGGCGGCTGAAATTTAGGTGTCGCTGCCCAAGTTTAAGATGCCCATAAGCACCTTGATCAATTTAGAGTTCTGGGCAACTGTTCCTACTGTAATACGCAGACGATTGGCCAGTCCCGGCAAATTAAAATAGCGTACCAGAATTCCTTGGCTTTTCAGTGCTTGATAAAGAATGGCAGCAGAATGTGTAGGTGGCACTTCCACCAGCAGAAAATTACTCTGACTAGGCGGACAAAATAAATTTAAGCGCGCCAATTCATTGGTTAGCCAGTGGCGTTGGTCGCGTACTTGCCGCCAAGTGAATTTGGCATAAGTCTGATCTTCAATTGCGGCTTGGGCTAAAGTCTGGGCAATAAAGTCTGTGTTGTAACTGTCTTTGGTTTTGTACTGCATGGGGTTAATCAAGCTTTTGGCTCCGATACCGTAGGCCATTCGTAAGCCAGCCAGCGAATAACCTTTGCTGAAGGTGCGCAAGATGATTACATTTTCCAGTTGGCGAATTATAGGGATGCAATCATGGCCAGCAGAGGGGTCAACAAAATCCACATAGGCTTCGTCAATAACCAAAACACCTTTGAAATCACGTGCCAATTTTTCTATTTCGGCTGCCGATGTCAGTACGCCTGAGGGCGCATGTGGATTAACTACGAAACATAATTTTATCTTGGCTGCATTGAGTTGCTGAGCAAAATCAGCGGACATTTTCCAATCGGCTTGCAAGGCAAAATTTTGGAGATTGCAACCATGTGCTGCAGCCAAAACTTCATACAGTGAATAACTCGGTTCTGCTATACCAATACACTCATCTGGAGCCACAAAAGTGGCTAGAACCAGCCGCAATAACTCATCGCCGCCATTTGTCACAATTATGTTGTCAGGATTGACTGCATGTAACCGGGCCAGACTTTCTCTTAATGCCAAGGCTGTTGGCGGCGGATAACGCCGCAGGTTATCAACATGAATCCCGGATAAAGCAGCGACTACTGCCGGGCCAGGTGGATAAGGATTTTCATTGGTGTTCAATTTGATGACATCGGCACTGTCGGGCTGTTCACCAGAAGCATACCCGGCCATTGCCTGAATATTTTTACGCTCAAAGCTCACCTTGCTACTCCTATTCGCGCTTGGGTTGTGGTGGGTAGATAAGTGAGTAGCCGTTTGTTCCATCCTTCCATCCATCGCTGTTCATGACGAATCTCTGGGGCGTTAGCAACTCTGCGGGCCAATGTTTGTTGGGCGCTTTTCACAAAATCTTCCAGTGGTGTGGTAGTCGCAGTCGGCATTCCCTGCAACACTTGTAACAACCCCCAGCCTTGACCTTGATACCGCTCGCTAGGGTTAGTGCCTTCACCTTTGAAATTGATGTAGTCAATCAAGGCATAGATTCCATTAGGTACTTGCGAATTGGCAAGGTTTATAAATTTACTTTTTATTTCCTGTTGTTCTGCTGTTGGAACCGTGGCCAGAACTAGTTCCAAGGCATGGTCAAACCGACTAATGATGAAGTCAGTTTGTAGTTCCATATGTGTGGTCAAGATTGTACGCAGTTCAATTAAATTATTGTCTTGTTGTGCTGCCAGAAATGCTGTTCTGGAAGTCCAGGGTTGCTTAAAGTTTGTGGCTTTGATCCAAGCAGGAATAGCTATCCCACGTTGTTGCATAAATGTCAGCAAGGCCGGAAAACTCTCGGTATAGATTTCTTGTTGTCCGGCTTGATACCAAATGAAATGCCCGATGCCAAAAGAGGGAAAATTCTCTCCTTCATTCCAAGACGTGAGACAAGCGGGACGGCTGTTGCATTCGTTTTGGAAAATTTGTTGCCCTAGCCACTGTACCTGGGTTGCAGATAGTGCTGGCAGGTTTAATGAGGAACTTTGTGCAGATAAAAGGCCAGGATGCAGGGCCAAGCACAACAGTAAATACTGCCATAATCTGCTGTTATTGCACCGCATGATAAATAGCAAAGAGTAATTCCCGCGCTTACTAAAGTTACTTGGTTTTTCCCAAGGTTGAGCCGTTAAACAAGTTAAATATAGCCAAGTTATGATAACCTTGAGCATTAAATACTTGCCAACAATTGTAGCATAATGCCGTTGTAATCCTCGGCGCGGAAGGTGATGAAAATATATT
>CAIMTR010000219.1 GCA_903844415.1 uncultured Gammaproteobacteria bacterium | reverse complement strand
GCCAAAGCTACAGGTCAGGTCAGGTTTCAAATAAAAGGGCCCAATAATCGTACTTACGTCAATATTGAGGTTGCAGAGGCAGCTAACTCCTAAGCAAGTTCACCAGTTAAAATAATTATAAAAGCCCTGTTACACACAGGGCTTTTTTTTAGGGATAGACAGACACTTCTGCCATGAAATTTGTAGATGAAGCGGAAATAATTGTAGAAGCGGGTAAGGGCGGCAATGGTTGCATGAATTTTCATCGCGAAAAATTCATCGAGCGTGGTGGTCCTGACGGTGGTGATGGTGGTGATGGTGGCAGTATCTACCTTGTTGCGGATAATGGACTTAATACACTCGTCGACTTTCGTTATCAGCCGCGTTATCGCGCCCAGGGTGGAGAGTCTGGCCGCAAAGGCAACTCGACCGGCGCTACAGGGGTTGATCTTATTGTCAGAGTTCCGGTAGGTACCAGTATTTACGAAGCTGATACGCAGGAATTTTTGGGCGACCTGGTCACTCAAGGGCAACGATTATTGGTTGCCCAAGGTGGTCGCAGAGGTCTTGGAAATACCAGATTTAAATCCAGTATCAACCGTAGTCCCCGCAAGATCACCAGTGGTAAACCTGGTGAGATACGACGTTTACAGCTGCAATTAAAAGTTGTGGCAGACGTGGGGTTGCTTGGGCTACCCAATGCCGGCAAATCTTCACTTATAGTTGCAGTTTCTTCTGCGCGTCCCAAAGTTGCTGATTACCCTTTTACCACTCTAGTACCCAATCTCGGAGTTGTACGCGTCGATGATGACAGCAGTTTTGTCATGGCGGATATTCCTGGTTTAATTGAAGGTGCTTCTGGGGGGGCAGGGCTTGGAATTCGCTTTCTTAAGCATTTGGCACGTACTCGAGTGTTATTACATTTGGTTGATGTGGCGCCGATAGATCAAGGTGATCCTGCTGCTGCTGCAGCAGTAATTATTCGCGAACTAGAGCAGTTCAGTGCAGTGCTGGCAGGACGTGAACGTTGGCTGATACTTAATAAAAAGGATTTGATTCCAGAAGAACAGAGATCTGATTTGCAAGAATATATAAAAAATACTTTACAGTGGTCGGGTCGTATTTTTTTCATTTCCGCTGTTACACGAGAAGGGACTCGAGAGTTATGCGAAGCACTGATGCCTGTAGTTGCAGAGAAAAACCGCCTGTGGATTGAAGATGAAGAATGGCGTACTGCTGAAACTAGATTGCAGGAACAAATGGAATATGAAATTCGGCAAAGTGTAGACCGAGCAAGAGCCCTGTGGAGAGAGCGACACCAGGGTGAACCGTTTGCCGATGATGATTTCGATGTGGAAGTTGAATACGTAAAAGAATAAATTTCCTTGGAAAATACCGATTGCAGCCAGTGATGAACAACAGAGAAATTTTAAAAAACGCCAAAACATGGGTCATTAAAATTGGCAGTTCTCTGCTGACTGATAATGGCAAAGGGCTAAATCTGGAAAGTATAGCTCTGTGGGGCAAACAGATTTGTGAGTTACAGGATCAGGGGCTAGATGTGGTCTTAGTCTCATCAGGGGCGGTTGCGGAGGGTGTGCGCCGTCTTGGTTTAACTGGTCGGCCAACCGCCATTCACCAGCAACAGGCCGCAGCTGCTGTTGGCCAGATGGGATTGATTCAAGCCTATGAGTCCCAGTTTAAAAAATTTGGCAAACATACAGCACAAATTTTGCTGACTCATGATGATCTTTCAAACCGAAAACGTTATTTAAATGCACGCAGTACTTTGCGAGCTTTACTTGATATGCATGTCATTCCGGTGATTAACGAAAATGACACTGTAGTTACCGACGAAATCTGCTTCGGAGACAACGATACTCTAGCGGGTTTGGTTGCCAACCTCATCAATGCCGATGTGCTGGTGATTCTTACAGACCAAGAAGGAGTATTTGATGCCGATCCCCGTAGTAATACTCAAGCAAAGCTGATCCACGAGGCGAACAGCCACGACGAGATGTTAATGGCTGTTGCTGGCGGTAGCGGAGCATTTGGAAAAGGTGGGATGTTGACCAAAATTCGTGCTGCCAGACTGGCTTCTCGTTCCGGAACCGCCACCTGCATTGTGCATGGAAGTAATCCAGACGTCCTTAATGCGCTTCAAAGAGGGGAAATTTTAGGCACACTACTATTAGCGGACAAACAACCTGTCGCTGCGCGCAAACAATGGCTGGCCAGTCATTTGCAAGTCTGCGGGATAATGACTTTGGACGCAGGTGCAGTCAGAGTACTGCAGGACGCAGGAAAAAGTTTATTACCAGTCGGTATCAAGTCAGTACAGGGTTATTTTAAACGCGGTGACCTTGTGGTCTGTCAGGATGAAGCGGGCCGAAACATTGCACATGGTCTGGTCAACTATGACTATACCGAAGCTAGCAAATTACTTGGCAAGTCTAGTGAGCAAATTATTGCCATTCTTGGCTATGACGGCGATCCTGAAATGATCCATCGGGATAACCTTGCGTTGCTTTGATTCGCTATTTTTTATGGGTTTCAAAAAAATATGGCTAAGAATCTTCCTTAAAATGACAAAATGTTGGTTTACAAAACCGCATCATGCATAACTGATTCGACTTGGGAATGCGTTGACAGTATCTTGGTCAAGCCGGTATGGTATGCAGGATTTTTCAGCCCTGCCTTACGACTTACATTACAAAAATAGCTAAAGATAATAGCTAATAATTTCTACTCACAGACCTGTTTTTTAGACAAATAATGGTCTTGAGCTGAACAAATTAGTCGGGAGCAACTACCTTAATCTGAAGGGGAATTCGATGGCAAAGTTTATGCGCAGTGCAGCACTTTCGTTTTGTGCTGTTTTAGGGTGTTTAAGTGCTTTGACAGTTCATGCAGAGAAAAATTTGGCAGGAGTGTGGTCAGGCACCTATGCTGAGGACTGGCCAGACCGTTTCCCCGGCCCTGAGCTCGGAGATTATGCTGGATTGCCCCTTAATGACGCCGATCGCCTGCGTGCCCAGAGTTGGAGCGCATCACTTATCGCTCTGCCGGAATACCAGTGTCGGGTACACCCAGCTGACTATGCCAATAGTTTTGCCGATATCCGCATCTGGGAAGAACGGGATCCTATAACCGAAGTACTTATTGCCCTTCATCTCCAACATTTTGCCTGGCAAACCCGTCGTACCATTTGGATGGATGGCCGCGAACATCCACCTGAATATGCCCTACATACCTCTATGGGATTCTCTACTGGTAACTGGGATGGACATGTGCTTACTGTCCACACTACCCATTTGAAAGAAGGCTGGCTCCGCCGCAATGGCGTGGCACGCAGTGATCAAGCGACTGTGACCGAACATTTCATTCGACATGACGATATATTGTCTTGGACAGTAGTAGTGAATGACCCCACCTATCTGGAAGAACCTTTTATTCGTAACCGGGATTATCGTTATAACATTGATGGGCAGATTGCCAATTATCCATGTGTAAGCGTTATAGAGATGGTGCGAGAGCCAGGCTATATCCCACATCATTTGCCTGGCGACAATAAAGATCTGATGTTTTTTGCCAGAAATCACCAGGTTCCTGTAGCAGCCGCGATGGGGGGAGCTGCAACAATGTATCCTGAATACATGCAAGTGCTAAAAACGCTACCCAAACCAGAAGCCGGCAACTGACACAAAAAATAAACATCCAGTTGCTATGCAGCCCTCCCGTAGCTAAAAAAGAGATAAAAAATGAATACTAAATTACTCCAACAGCTGTGCCTCGGCATGTGTGTGCTGGCGAGCTCAGTGATAAATGCGCAACAACAGGATTTCGATGCTGTAACAATTGAAGCGTTGCAAGTTCGTGACAACATTTACATGCTGGTAGGTTCTGGCGGGAATATTACAGTCCAGGTTGGAGAAGATGGTGTGTTAATGGTTGATACACAATATGCGCCACTTTCCGAAAAGATTATCGCCAAAATCCGCGAACTGTCTGACGGCCCCCTCCGTTATATTATCAATACCCATCATCATGGCGATCACACTGGTGGTAACGCCAATTTACGTGCTACTGGCAGTACTGTGGTAGGTGGTAATGTAGGTGGAGATATTACTGATGCTGGTGCCGGCGCTCAGATTATTGCCCATGAAAATGCGATGTTACATATGGTCGCCCCCCCAGAAGGGCAAGAAGCAGCATCCTCAGATGCCCTGCCAACCCTAACCTATTTCAATGAGAAGAGAGACATGTGGTTTAACGGCGAGGGTATTCGGGTGATTCATGAACCGAATGCACATACCGATGGTGACAGCATTGTATATTTCCGCCAATCTGATGTCATTGCAACGGGAGATGTTTACGTAACTGGGCT
>CAIMTR010000218.1 GCA_903844415.1 uncultured Gammaproteobacteria bacterium | reverse complement strand
CGTTCAATCCGTATCGCACTCGCTGTGGCAAGTACTGCCGCAGGCGCTGCAGCTAATAGGTTCAACACAGTAGTTTATTTACAGATCAGCCGCAGGAGAATTTTTCTCCTGTGGCTCGATTAAAAGGGAATTCTTCAAGCGGCAGGACACATCAATCTAATTAGATTGGTGAGTTGGGCACCACTTATAAGTTAAGGAATACCAAATGAATGCAAAGAAACTATGGTTTGTACTGCTCACTCAACTTTTAGTGGCAACTGTATTGGCTGGCTCAGAAGATCCAGACTTGTTTGATTTGGAAGATCCATACCTGTTTGATTTGATGGATGTGCCCAACTACAAGGCTTCGTGGGACAAAATGATAAGCTCTGATAATCGGGTGGATAGTTGGTTGCAAACATTTTCCCAAACCCTTGATGGTGTTGCTTCCCCAAACAAATCGATCAAACTCAGCGATGGCGCCTCCTATACTTTCGGGTCTGTGTGTAAGCCACATGAATGCGGTTCAAACTTTCTAAATGTGTTGTTCGCTCCTGATGGCAGTAATGCTTGGGGATATTACTTATCGGAGGAGGAAGTATTTTTTCTTGGAAATCCCACCCCTGAAATAACAGCAATCCTTGAAGAGGATCCTGCACCTTAAAAAGACTTGTAATTTATGTGAACGGTTAGACTACCATCTAATTTGGTGTCCAGATTTGTTGAATCACTACAGGCGAAAGCATACATGATGTTAACTAAATCAGTTCCAGAATTACTGCTTGCACTATTTTTAATCGTAATATTTTCAGGATCCAGTGTTAAAGCCCAGCCTTTGCTCCCCAGTTGCGGAAATATCAAGCTACTTGAAAGTTCAGTTATTGATGGCCGTCTATTTTCACCAGGCATTTACCAATTAAACACCTTTGGGGTTGCTTGTGAAGAAGTAGTTGGATTAGACGGAATATTGGGGGTAATACTAAGTTTAGGTGCACAGGCTAAATTGCCAACTCCTTGGACATCGCTGGTTGATGCTGTGGGGGCCCCCAAATTCTCAGCAGGTGCTGGTCTTGGATTTAGACTGCAGAAAATAGCAGAACTCACGTCGATCAAGCATGTTCAAGAGCAACTGCTGACGGGGATTACCACCAGCCAAAAAACTACCAGTAGTGCAGTTTTTTCCTTAGGCGCTTCTGCCAATCTGGGGTTAACGCAGAGTCAATTTTTCAACAACTCAGACGCTATAAATATAAATGCTACGGTAATTCCACAGGCGACAGATAGAGGTTTGCCGGCAAATATCTATGTCGTAGCACAAACAATTGAAGGCGGGATTCCAACCTTTAGAAGCCTCGGACGGCTTGGAAATTGGACATTTTGGCAAGGCTCGATAGACCGCTTGGTTCCTGCGTTCACGGTATCTTCGTTAGCAGGGGAGTTAAAAATTCCGATTTATTCAGGGGCTTTGGCTGCTGGTATTAAGGTCGCTGTTTATGTTGGGTATGCCACTATTTCTGAACAAAAGACCTTAGTGCACTACAACAGCATTCCTTTCACGATTACGGTTACTCAATAGCCCGAGCTTTCTGGACACAACTCCCCGCCTAGCAAGTTTTGCGTCCAGTGCTTTTGAATGCCGATAGAGAAATTATTATTCACCCTTCAACTGTGCATATACAGCCGGCAACAGTCGTTCAGGTGAGCCCCAGATAGCATCGAAGGATGTGGTAGGTTTTGCTGCTACAACTTCCTCAAGCGATTTTCCATCTTTCACAAGCTGTTCAATATTACTGTAAACCTGCGCCAGCATTTCCTTATAAGCAAAAACTTCTGCGCGACCAACCACAGGGCCATTGCCAGGGATAAACTTCGCATCAGCGTTGGCTTCGGCGAGCACAAGATCAATCGCATCAATAAAACCCTGTAATGTGCCACCTGCAATCACCGGATAACGGCTCGCACTGTAGAGGTCACCCAGCTGATACACGTTGGAGTTCACAAAATAAACCATGCTGTTGTCGGCGGTATGTGCTGCTGGCATGTGGACGATATGAATGGTTTCAGCATTGAAATTCAGTGTTATGCCGCCTCCGTTAGCGAACGTCAGCACTGGCCATGTTGCAATAGGTTCGGGCGGTCCGCCGCGCTGGCCGGCTGAAAGAATGGTGCGTACATCTTCGTGAGCAATGATCGTCGCGCCTTGATTTGCATAGCTGAGGTTGCCGCCAGTGTGGTCAGGATGTACGTGGGTGTTGATGAGGAAACGCACTGGCTTTGATGACAGTCCTTTCAAGACTGCAAGCTCTGCATCTGCCGAAGCAACATCCAGTTTGGCATCCACTACGAGCACACCTTCATCACCAATCAACGCAACACTGTTGGCACCACCGCCACCGGTCACAAGGTAAAGGCCGTCGACAATCGCATTGGCCGCAACAGGTGGTGGCGGTTCTGCCGCTGCGCTAAACGTAAAAGGTGAGGCAGCAGCGAGCAGGGCTAAAACCCCGGTTGCTAACAAAGCCCGAAACAGGTTGAGGTTCATTAGGTAATCTCCAGACCAAAGGGCTGCCCCGGCATAATTGCCGGGGCAGGAAAAAGGTAAAAAAATATCAGGTGGCCAGTGCGAGGCTGATCGGCAACTTGCGGATGCGGTTACCGGTAGCACTGAAAATTGCGTTGGTTACTGCTGGTGCAATTGCGGGAGTAGCAATTTCGCCGATACCGGTAGGCACTTCGTTACTTGCCACCATATGCACTTCGACGACTGGCATTTCTTTCATGCGCAGCGGTTCGTATTGATGGAAATTGGTCTGCTGGACACGACCATTTTCAAAGGTAATGCTGCCACGCAGTGCTGCGCTCAGACCATATACAATGGCACTTTGCGCTTGCTGGATTACGCCTGCAGGATTCACCACAGTGCCGCAATCGATCGCACAGATCACGCGGTGAACGCGCACTTCGCCCTGTTCCAACGAGATTTCCGCCACTTGGGCGTTGTAACTACCGAAACAATTCACCACCGCGATGCCGCGAAATCTTCCGACCGGCAGCGGAGTGTCCCAGCCAGCTTTTTCTGCGGCCAGATTGAGTACACCGAGCATGCGCGGCTGATTGGCAAGTAATTCTCTGCGTAAGGCGACGGGATCCTTGTTGGCCTGACCCGCAAGCTCATCGATAAAACTCTCGGTAAAGAAGGTGTTTTGCGAATGGCCTACTGAACGCCAGTAGTTAGTCGCGACCTTTATGCCGGGCTCCTGATATTCAAAATGCTTATGCGCAAATTCGTAAGGTATTTCAGCAAGACCAGCAACCGCTTCGCGATCGATACCATCACGCAAACCTGCAAACGAGGAACACGATACGCGACCAGTCCACGAAACTGGCATGCCGTTAGCATCGATGCCAGCCTTGAAATGCACGACAGATGCCGGACGATAACGGTCATATAACATATCGTCTTCGCGGCTCCAGACTAATTTCACCGGAGTGCCAAGCATTTTTTTGGCCACCTCAATTGATTCTTCAACTACAGGCCCACCGCCGCGCGAGCCAAAGCCACCGCCAGAATACAGCGTATTAATTTTGACCTGAGCAGGCTGCAGACCGCTAGTTTGGACTGCGGTCAGATGCGCAACACCAGGCATCTGCGTACCGGTCCAGATTTCGCAGGAATCAGCGGTCACCAGCGCAACCGAGTTCTGCGGCTCCATCGGCGCATGTGCGAGGTAAGGCACTTCATAGGTGGCTTCAAAAGTTTTTGCAGTGTTGCTTGCGACTGTGTTCGCATCACCTTCATCAAGTGCAACGACACCCGGTTGTGCAACGAGTTCGGCAAGACGTTGGCTGATGCCCACTGAAGAAAGCGTGGCATTTTCGCCAGCATCCCATTGCATCTCGAGCACACGCCGCCCAGAAATAGCCGCCCAGGTATTGTCGGCAACAACAACAACACCCTGCGGTATTTCGAATACATCCCGTACACCGGGCACTGCTTTGCTTGCGGTTGCGTCAAAAGAAAGCAGAGTGCCGCCGGGCACTGGTGTACGCGCAACAACTGCATACACCATACCGGGCAAATTCATGTCGATGCCGTAAGTGGCGGTTCCGTTAATCTTTGCTGGTGCATCGCGGCGCAGCATTGGCTTGCCAAGTAGGCGGTATTGGCTTGGGTCTTTCAAAACGATATCACTTGGCACTTCAAGTAAGGCAGCGGCTTCGGCCAGACTGCCGTAACTCAACGAGTTATTGGTTTCGGTATCAATCACCATGCTACTTTCAGCACGGCAACGCACTGGGTCAATTCCCCACTGCGTGGCGGCGGCCTGGATCAGCATCATGCGTGCCGCAGCACCAGTACGACGCATAGGATCGTAGGAGGTGCGAATACCTGAACTACCGACTGAACCCTGCATCGCGCCATAGGCGGCGTCGATCGGCGCAAATTCGGTACGAACCTTGCTCCAGTCGCATTCGAGTTCTTCGGCCAGAAGCATAGCAACAGAAGTCTCGGTGCCCTGACCTACCTCAGGCTTGTGGATAATCAGCGTAACAACATCATCTGTTCCAATATGAATAAAGGCATCTGGCCTAAGTGGCGCAGGGGCGCGGGGGGGCTGCGCGAGCAGATCGGGCAGCCACGCAGTGCCAAGCATAAAACCGCCAGCAGTTATTGTGCTGGCTTTGAGAAACCGGCGACGATCAATTTTGAAAGGCAGTACTGTGTTCACGCAACACCTCCATCTTTTTCATTTGTAGCAACATAATCAGCAGCGCGATGGATTGCCTCGCGTATGGCTTGGTAAGTGCCGCAGCGACAGATGTTGCCGTTCATGGCAGAATCGATGTCGGCATCAGTTGGCTGGGATTTTTGTGCGAGTAATGCAGTCGCGGACATGATCTGCCCCGACTGACAGTAGCCACACTGCGGCACATCACTTTCGAGCCAGGCGCGCTGGACTGACTGCGCGATCGGTGATGATAAACCTTCAATAGTGGTGATTTTCTTGCCTTCAATGCCCGCGATGGGAATCACACAGGAACGCACCGGTGCACCATCTATATGAACTGTGCAGGCACCGCACTGCGCGATGCCGCAACCGTATTTGGTGCCGGTCAGCGCAAGTGTGTCGCGCAACAACCACAGCAGTGGCATGTCTGGGACGGCGTCCACGGTTTGGGTCTGGCCGTTGAGAGTAAAGCTGATGACTGCCATATAAATTTCCTTAGTGAAAATACTATTGTTAATGTTCTGAACTTTAGCGCTGCGAAACTATTTACTCGACAGCAAGTTGATAACTTTTAATCAACGCAATCGTATCCGGCTTGGGTACCAGTGGCCGCGACGGCAGATATTCGCCCTCAGCCCAGCGCACCGGTGTGCGGCCCTCCTTGTCGGGGCGATCTAGCTCGGCACCGTTTTCTGCAAGATACTCGATGATAGTGTTGGCGCCTCGGTTGGCAGCACCATGCATAGCCTGCAAACCAACGGTATTGACTGCGTTGATATCGTTACCTTGGGCATGCGCTAGTTTGACGGCTTCAAGTAATGCTGCTTCGCCTTCATCATAAGTTTCACCAATCCCAAAGTTGACGCCAGCTGCGACCATCAATGCAGTGGAGCCGCCATAGGTTGTTATATTGGCATCGGCACCATGCTCAAGCAGGAGTTTCATGACCGTGACATCACCGGCGCGTGCTGCGCGCAGGAAAGGTGTTTGTCCTGTCATGTCGACCCACTCCACAGAACCAATGCCTAAAATAAAATGGCGTGCTGGTGAATATTCTTTGGTCTGCACGTTCGGATTGGCGCCGGCATCCAGCAGTTGTTTGACGAGTGCCAGGCCAGCCTCACGATCAACGTTATTAGTCGAAACATTAACTGAACGATAGAGTAGATTGCGCACATCGATAGCAGCCCACAACGGGGTCTGCCCATACCAGTCAACTGCATTAACGTTAGCGCCCGCGGCAACCAAATATGCGGCTACTTGCAAATGTTCATCTATACCTGGCCTGACTGCGACGATACTTGTGTTGATGATGGCATTGAGCAATGGCGTTATACCATTGGCATCGGCGACTTCCAGATTAGCACCCGCTGCTATGAGAATTTTGGTGAGCTCCAGATCGCCTAGGCGCGTTGCATACAGCAGCGGCGTTTTCGCACCCGCAACAGGCTGGCGCACACCTCTATCGGGCCAGCCGCCACGCGTTAGGCCAGTGCCATGAGTCAAAGCACCCGGAATTTCACTCGGCATCACAAACACTGCGTCTTTGCCAGGCATGGTTTCAGTCACCCTTGCCTGCTTGTTGATATCAGCACCCGCGGCAAGTAACAACTGTACCGCAGCTGCATGGCCCGAACGTACAGCCACCATCAGTGCAGTTTGGCCATAAACCTCATCCTCGCTGTTCACCTCTGCACCGTGCTTGAGTAACAAAGCAAGACTTGCAGTATCGTTAAGAGCAGCTGCCAAAAAGAGTGGCGGTTCGCCAGCCAGATCGGGCGCTTGAGGATTTGCACCAGCGTCCAGCAACCACTGCACAAGTTCACCGTGGCCATTTTCAATGGCGAGTTGCAGCGGCCTGACACCATAAATGTTGGCGAGATTTACATCCGCACCTTCGGCAACAAGACGCTCCGCTGTTTGCTGATCACCATAACGAATGACCCAGTGTAGCGCAGGAGTACCGTAACGCCCCAGCGCATTAACGTCGAGTTTTTGTGACGAGTTCTCGGCGTTCAGCAATTCCTGCACCTTTAGCATGTCGCGATCCATCGCAGCATCGGCGAGTGCAGAAAACCGCACGTCTTGGGCTGACGGTACATTTGGAATTTGGATCACTTCGGCTGCCTGTGCCAGCATTGGCACCATCAGTGGCACCATCAGTGACAATACTGCGACCAGCATGGCAGCAGCTAAGAGTGATAGTTTGAAACATATTGATTTAACAATT
>CAIMTR010000217.1 GCA_903844415.1 uncultured Gammaproteobacteria bacterium | reverse complement strand
GTTGTCGATGCGTTACGAGTTCTGATAAAAGCCAAGAGGCTGTTGAAAGAGGGGCGCTGCGGCGCCCTTTTTTTTGCTGTCGACAATATTCTGGAATAAGATTAAGTGAGATCCGTGTCAATTTTATGCGTAAGTTTGTAGTAAATCCGGTAGTCTGATAAGCGCATGCTTATAATTTCATATAACAATATATAAAGAGGTGAAAGATGCTCGGTACAAAATTATATAGTTCAATGCTGGCATTAACATTGTTTGGCTTTAGTGCACACGCGGTCAATGCTCAAGCACCACAAGATACTCCCTTGGCTGCGCCGCTAGCAGCGGATCATGACCCGCAGACTCGTTCGCGGATCCCAGAAATAAAACGCAGTGATATGAAAATCGAAGACCAAGCAATTTATGACAAAGTGGCTGGACTCAATCGCACCACCCCCTTGATGGGGCCACAGGGCGTTTCCCTGCACATGCCAAAAGTCGCGCAGGCGATGGACATTCTCAACCAGTATTTGCGTTACGACAGCATCATTGGCCGCCGTTATATTGAAACATCCATACTGGTCGCGGCGCGCGAATTTGATCAACAATACGAATGGACAGCCCACGAACCCACAGCGCTAAAAGAAGGGGCCCCGCAAGCCGTAGTGGATGCCATAAAATTTGATCGAGATATTGCTGGGCTAGAAGCCAAAGACAGTTTGATTATTCGCTATGGCCGCGAATTACTGCGCGATCATCATGTGAGTTCAGCGACCTATGCCGAGGCCGTATCTTTGTTCACGCAGCAAGGAGCCTTAGAAATAGCGGCTGTTATGGGGGATTATGTGTTGGCAGCAATTTTATTGACGGCGATAGATCAACATTTACCTGCCACCACAACACCCTTGCTGCCTGACGCGGGTGGTGAATAAACAATTTATGAGCGGCTAGTCTCATAACGTTAGTACGCCTGTAATTGTTGCTGTTTTGCACAGCAATATTTATTTTTTAAATAGCAGGAACAGATGCCGCATATTTTATTTGCAGCACTTCTGTGGCGACCAGTAAAAGAAGGTCATCATCGCCAGTGCCGGGGCTATGAGTAATCGTATAACTAGAAGAGTAAATTTCAAACACAGACACTACCCCACCACCAACTTACTGTGCTTAACTTGCGGCCATTGTTTTCTCATTCTAAAAATAATAGTCCCTCCTAATGGACGTAGTTCAATACATCGAAAATTTTCTCCAGTCGTTCGCCGCCGGCATTCTCACGGGTGTTATCTATGGCTTGATGTGTGTGGGTCTTACCGTGATTTTCGGAGTGATGCGGGTGATCAACTTTGCCCAAGGTGAATTCATGATGCTGGGCATGTATTTCACTTATTTTATGTTTAGTTGGTTGGGCGGTTATCCATTTTTTGATGGGCTGTATTTCCCCTTTGTGTTGGCCTTGCTCGCGGGTCCGGTGCTGTTTGGTGTGGGAAATTTAGTCCATAGGGGTTTGTTGCAAAAAGTCACCGGTCAGAATGCGAGCCGGCTAGAAGGCGGTGGGCATTATGCACAACTGGTGCTCACCTTTGGTCTTGCGCTAGTGCTGCAAAATGGCGGGCTGTGGCTGTTTGGCTCTACGTTGGTGTCGGTGCCGTCTGAGCTGTCTTACAGCGCCTGGGAAATGGGGCCGCTGTATCAAGACAGAATTATTATTTTTATCAATCAAAACCAATCCATTGCCGCACTGCTGGCGCTGGCTGTGGTGTTGGTATTTGCACGTTATATGGCGCGGTCAAGATTAGGTAAATCTTTGCGCGCGGCGGCAGATAATCCAGAGGCTGCGGTTTATATGGGCATTGATGTAAGCCGTGCACATCGCATTGCTTTTGGGTTTGGGGTGGGCATAACCGCCATTGGTGGCGGACTCTTGGCATCGAACGCGCCGTTTCAACCTTATATCGGTACCGACTATGTCATTATCATGTATGCCGGCGTTGTAATGGGTGGGCTGGGCAGTATAAGGGGCGCATTTTTGGGCGGCTTGAGTATTGGTATCTTGCAACAAGTGTCGGCGTCTTTTCTCCCTAATCAATTACAAAACACCATGATATTTACCTGTTTTCTGCTGACCATATTGTTGCGACCACAAGGTTTGTTTGGTCTGCGCGAAAGGGTGGCATGATGATTTTAAAACGAGATCTGTTACATATCATGCTGTTTTGTGTTGGCTACGCAGCGTTGGCAGCGCTAGTCGGCAATTCGTATTATTTGTTAATCATGACTCTGGTGCCGGTGTGGGCGGTGATGGGTTTGTCGTGGAATCTCTTCAGTGGGTACAGCGGTTTGGTGTCGTTTGGCCACGCCGCATTTTTCGGTGTTGGTGCATACACCGTAGCACTCACCCTCCAAATTTGGCAGCTCAGTCCCTGGTACAGCTTAGTGCTGGCAGGATTACTCGGCGGTTTTGGTGGCTTGTTGGTTGGCCTGCCCACGTTCCGTTTGCGTGGGCACTATTTTGCGCTGGCCATGTTGGCCTATCCGCTGGTGATGCTCTATATTTTTGAATGGCTCGGTTATCAGGAAGTGGCTTTAATGATGATGCGCGAACGGCCCTTTGCCTTCATGCAATTTGAAAATCCACAGGTGTATGTTTATTTGGCCGTGGTGTTGCTTGCACTGGCGCTAGTTGTTACCGCAATACTGGCACGCTCTCGTTTTGGTATGTCGCTGCTGGCTATTAAGCAAAATGAAGAAGCCGCTGAAGCCGCTGGCATCGACACCCGGTATTGGAAACTGCTTGCACTTTGCATCAGCGCAGCGATGGCCGGCACGGTGGGCGGGTTTTATGCGGTAGTGCTGCTGGTGGTGACTCCGTTCGCAGTGTTTGGCATGTTGGTGTCGGCGCAAGCGCTGGTCATTGCCATGTTTGGTGGCGCTGGCACTTTATGGGGGCCAGTGCTGGGGGCGGTTATTCTGGTACCACTGAGCGAAATATTACACGCGTACTACGGGGCAAAAGTTCCTGGAATTCAGGGCGTAATCTATGGCTTTGCGGTTATTGCGGTAATTATCTACGCACCAGATGGCCTGATCTGGAAATTGCGGGCTTTTTTTGGAGCGCGGCAAACACCACTGCCTGCCTCGAGTGTTGCCGGCTTGCATACCAAGGGCAGTGCATCTTTGCTCGCGTGTGGTGTAGAGGCGAATGCAGCTGAATTTATTTTGGAAGTAAAACAACTGCAAAAATCATTTGGTGGCCTACAGGCGATTGACAACCTTTCGTTTAACGTTAAACGCGGCGAATTACTCGGCATTATCGGGCCGAACGGTGCTGGTAAAACCACCTTGTTTAATTTGCTCAATGGGTTTGTCCAGCCCGACAGCGGCAGCATCGAGTTTGAAGGTGCTTCTTTGCTAAAACTTAAACCCAACAAAATTTGTCGCCGTGGCATTGCGCGCACCTTTCAAGTGGCCAAACCGTTCCCGCGTCTTTCGCTGTTCGACAATGTGGTTATTGGTGCCTATGGTGCCAGCCACAATAATAACCAGGCTTGCATGCTGGCTGGTGCCGCCTTGCAGCTGGTGGGTTTGCAAGACAGTGCCCACAATTTGCCAGCCCAGCTCAGCAACCGTGAGTTGCGGTTGATGGAACTGGCGCGAGCGCTGGCGGCAAATCCTAAGTTGATTCTGGTGGATGAAATTTTCGCCGGGCTCGACCCCGAATCTGTGCAAGTGGTAGAACAGGTGCTGCGCAAAGTCACGGCACTCGGCATTACGGTGGTAATCATCGAACACAGTATGAAAACCATGGTGCAGTTGGTCGCACGTTTTGTTGTGCTTGATCACGGTGCACTGCTGGCCACAGGTATTCCACAAGACATCGTGCGTAATCCCAAGGTTATCGAAGCGTATCTCGGCAAGAAGTGGTTGGCTCATGCTCAAGCTCACTAATCTTTATGCCTGTTATGGCGCTGTGGACGTGCTGAAAGATGTCAGCATTGAAGTAAATGAAGGCGAATTTGTCGCCATTGTTGGCCCCAATGGCGCAGGTAAAACTACCCTTTTTAAAGCCATTTCCGGCTTGGTAACACCGTCGCGCGGCAACGTATATTTTGCCGAACATAATTTACTCAAGGTCAGCCCGCACCAGCGTGCGCATTTGGGTATTGCCCATGTGCCGGAAGGCCGTCAGGTATTTCCTTCGCTCACCATCCTCGAAAATCTGGCTTTGGGGGCTAGCACTGCCAGCGGGCAGCGCGACTGGAACGACAATCTGGAAAAAATCTTCAGCTGGTTTCCGGTTTTAAAAATACGCCAACATCAAAGAGCTGGTTCTTTGTCTGGGGGTGAACAACAAATGCTCGCTATTGGACGCGGCATCGCCGCGAGTCCGCGCTTACTGCTACTCGACGAACCCTCGATGGGACTGTCGCCCCTGATTGCCGACGAAATAAGCGAACGCTTGGTCGAGATCCACCGCAGCTCTAAACTCAGTGTGTTATTGGTAGAACAGCGCGTGGCCGAAGCCTTGCATTACGCCAATCGCGGTTATGTGCTTGAAACCGGCAGAGTTGTGCTTAGCGGCAGCCAAGCCAGCTTGCAGCAGGATGACAGGATTCGGCAGGTGTATCTGGGCATGTAATGTAAATCCGGCTGCTCAGCACAAGGTTATTGAGTAGCCGTTTGTCATTCCAAAAAGGGACATCCTTTTTTGGCATGTCTTGATAGCCCGTCTTGACAGAGCATGGCTTGCGTTCAATCATGGCCCCTATCCACACTAGGTCTGAGCACACAGGAATTTCCATGCGTTTGCCCCTTTGCTTTTTTATGACTGCCCGTTCATTTGTGTTAAGCCTTGGCTTGCTCACCGCTTTTGTTTATATCCCCGCGTTCGCCCAACCCGCTGCTGTAAAAGTTGGCTTGATTGTGCCTTTATCGGGCCCATGGGCACGGCAAGGACAAGTGATGCGGCAAGGGGCCGAGCTGGCCATCAAACATATCAACACACAAGGTGGTATTGCTGCGTTGGGCGGTGCTCCCATGGAGCTGCTAGTGTTCGATGCGGGCGACTCTGTGGAGCGCGCCAAAAACGCGGCGCAACGTATGGTTGCTGACGAACCGGATTTAGTGGGTGCTGCAGGTGCCTACTTGAGTTCCTTTACCTTGGCAGTAACGGAAGTCACCGAGCGGGCAAGTTTGTCGATGTTAACGCTGTCGTATTCTGATTTGCTTACAACGCGCGGTTTCTATTATGTATTTCAGACCTCGGCGTCGGGTGCTTATCAGTCGACTAATGCTTTGCCCATTTTGCTCGACATTGCCACAGCCGCTTCCGGCGCCAGGCCCAAGACCATTGCAATTGTGATGGATAATACGGCAGCGTCGGTGGCGTTTGTCGCTCCCATCAAAGAAGGCAGTGCCCTCAAAGACAACAACCTCGAACTGGTAGTTGATGAGGTGTTCACGCCGCCCCTGGCTAACGCAACGTCCCTGATCCAACGGGTACGCGCCGCCCGCCCTGATTTATTACTGCTGTTGCCTACAACAGTGTCCGATTCTAAATTACTGCTCGAAAAAATGAATGAATTCGGGCTTGGACGCGGCAAACTTCCCACTGTTTCCAATGGCAGTGCGATGGGGGATCCGGATCTGTTGCAGAACATGCCGGCGGCCTTGCTTGAAGGAGTAATGTCGGTGGTGGGTAACTGGAGTTTGCGTGGTCAAGAAGGGATTATTGAAGAATACAAGAACATCTCGGGCGAACCTTGGATGACGCAGAACGCGCTGAGCGAATACGGCCATATGTGGCTACTCAAAGAAGCGCTGGAGCTGGCCGGCGTTGCCGACAAAAAGGCCGTGGCAGAAGCCTTGCACAAGATGGATATCAGTAATGGAGCGGCCAGTTATTTTCCGGGCAACCGCGTACGCTTTGCCGCCGATGGCAAGCGTATCGATGCGCAATTGCTGGTGATTCAATGGCAAAATGGGGTGCCGGTCAGTGTTTATCCAGACGCTACCGCCATGCAAAAAATCAAGTGGCCAGCACCCTGATCCAACAACCCAAGAAGTGCTGATCAGCCCGCATACCAACCCCCGTCCACACTTTCACAAGCACCTGTCACAAAGCGGGCAGCATCTGACGCCAGATAAAGGGCAACAGTTGCGACTTCTTCAGGTGTTCCCATACGTCCCATCGGCTGGCTTGCGTCCATAGCAGCGCGAATCGCTTCCGGGTCGGGGTATTCGTTGATGCGATCCATCATAAACTTGGTAGTGATACGGCCAGGGCAGATGCAATTGACGCGGATATTGTGTTTTGCGTGATCCATTGCCATTGCCTTGGTCATCCCAACGATGGCAAATTTAGTCATGCAATACGCGAAACGATCCGGCACGCCAATCAGTCCACAAATACTGGCCATGTTCACAATCACGCCGGCCTTGCGCAGCATGAAATGTGGCATTACTGCGCTGCTCATGTTGTAAGTGCCTTTTACGTTGGTTTGGTACAGGCGATCGAAGTCTTGTGGGGTGGTTTCGTTAATGGTACCGACTTTACCAACGCCGGCGTTGTTGACCAGTATGTCTATATGAGCTTGTGCCTCTACCGTGGCGACCATAGCATCTACACTGGAACGGTCGGCAATATCGCAGTGATGTAGCACAATCGACTGCCAAAATGCAGAATTTGCATGGGTATTACGAGCGCCCTCAAGATCAATATCGCCCACATGCACCGTGGCTCCCACGGCTGCAAATAACTCGACAATTGCAGCCCCAATACCGGAACCACCGCCTGTTACCACTACGGTTTTATTTTGTAGATTAAATGGATTTGGTGTCATGGTCGGAGGCCTTTTTCCACGGTATGATACGGGCTCACACCGTTTATGTTTATTTTCAATTTGAGGAGAATCCTAAAGATGTCTGATGACTCACGCAAGGCTATGAAAGACAAAGGGCTGAAAATACGCCGCGAAGTATTAGGCAGCAAACATGTTGATGCCTCCATGGATAAAGCCAATCCCTTCAATGCCGAAATGCAGCAGCTACTCAACGAATATTGCTGGGGCGCCACGTGGGGCCGCGAAGTACTTACTCGCAAAGAACGCAGCTTGTTGAATCTGGGCATGTTAACTGCCTTGGGTCGCCAACATGAGGTAGCCGTGCATGTACGCGGTGCTCGCAACAATGGTCTGACTAACGCACAAATCGCCGAAGTGTTTTTACATGCCGCCATTTATTGTGGTGTGCCGGCGGCTGTTGATAGTTTCCGTACTGCTACCCAAGTATTGGAAGAATATGACGCGCATTAATATCACACCACCGGCAACAATTGGTTTTGTTGGTTTGGGCAACATGGGTTTCCCCATGGCAAGTCGGCTGGCTGCGGCCGGCTTCCGACTAACGGTAGCAGATTTAAATGCTGATGCCGTAACCAAATTTTGCGCAGAAACTGGCAGCAAAAGCGCGGCATCCTTACAACTCTTGGGTGCAGCTTGCCAGGTTGTTATCACGATGCTACCCGAGGGCAAGGCCGTACAAAAAGTGTTGCTGGGCGACGCTGGCGTTGTCAGCGGTCTGCAACCGGGCGCCATTGTCATTGACATGAGCTCGTCCTCTCCAGTGGGCACTCGCGCATTGGCAGTACAGTTAAGTGCTTTGGGTTTTCCGCTCATCGATGCGCCCGTTTCCGGCGGCATCTACAAGGCGGCCGAAGGTAAAATTTCCATAATGGCGGGTGGCGAAAAAGACGCGATAGAACAATGTCGTCCGCTGTTGGAAGTGATGGGCAAGATGTTTCTCACTGGCGGTCCAGCCAGTGGCCATGCCATGAAAGCAATGAACAACTATTTGTCGGCTGCAAGTTTAGCGATAGCGTCCGAAGCTGTAATTACTGGCACCAAATTTGGCCTAGACCCGCAAATCATGGTGGACATTCTTAATGCATCTACCGGCCGCAGTAACAGCACCGAACACAAATTCCCCGCTTTTATATTGCCTCGCACGTTTAACTCCGGCTTTTTCCTCGGCCTGATGGCCAAAGATTTACGCTTTGCCAAAGAGCTGGCCGAATCGATGGGAACCTCACACGAGTTGTTGAGCGTTATCACCAACATGTGGGACAAGGCCGAAGCTGAACTCGGCTTTAAATCCGATAACACCGAAGTATATAAATATCTGGAAGCACTTGCGGTAAGTCAGGTGCAGGAATAATGCCAATGGCTGAACGCGAACCTTTTGCCGTTTACGCAATTCGTTATGCCACGCTGGAAAAACGTGCCAGCGAAAACTTCATTGGCGGTGATCCCCACGATGGCCCCATGCCCATGGATTATTTTGTGTGGCTGGCGGTCAGTGCTAGCCGCACTTTTGTAATTGATACTGGTTTTAACCAGAGTATGGCTATCAAACGCGGGCGTCAGTTTCTGCAATGTCCATCGGTGGGTTTAAAACTGCTCGGCGTTGATCCGGCAACAGTACAGGATGTAATTGTCACCCATTTACATTACGACCATATCGGCAACTTTGATCTTTTCAAACAAGCGCGTTTTCATTTGCAGGATAGCGAAATGGCGTATGCCACTGGTCATCACATGGCTAATGCATTCTTCTCTCACGCCTTTGAAGTGGAAGAAGTTGTGTCCATGGTGCGTAATGTATATGCCGGACGTGTGGAGTTTTATAACGGTGATGCAATATTGGCGCCAAATCTTTCCTTGCACCATGTGGGCGGGCATACCAAAGGCTTGCAAGTGGTACGGCTGTGGACGCATGGTGGTTGGTTGGTGCTGGCATCCGATGCCAGCCATTACGCGGCCAACATGAATGAGCAGCGTCCCTTCCCGGTAGTGGTCGATGTTGGGCAGATGATAGATGGCTGGAAAAAAATGCGCACACTGGTAGATGATCCTGCGCGCATTATTCCTGGCCACGATCCTGCGGTAATGCGCAACTACTCTTCACCTTCGGCCGCCCTGCAAGGCATCGTGGTGAGGCTGGATATTTAAAAGGCATTGAAAAGGGGTGGTTATTTAAAGGGGTCTATTTAAAGGGGCCAGACCCCTTTTCACCTTTTCAGGCGGTGCGACGCACTAAATTACTGAATATAAAAAGTAAGGCCGACACCACCACAATGCTTGGCCCAGTCGGCGTGTCCAAAAACCAGGATGCCGTAATACCACCAGCCACAGCAACACATCCCGCAATACTGGCGCCAAGCGCCATTTGTTCGGGAGAAGTAGCAAAACGCCGTGCCGTTGCCGGTGGAATTATCATCAGGGATGTAATCAATAACACCCCAACAATTTTCATCGACACCGCAACTACCAAAGCCATGATCAGCATAAGCAGCAGACGAAGGCGAGTGACGTCGAGACCTTCTACCTGGGCCAGTTCTTGATGCAGTGAAATTGCCAGCAAGCGGTTCCAGAACAGCACCAGAATAGTCAGCGCACTGCATGAACCCGCCGCAATCCAGATTAATTCGGCTGTGCTTACTGTGAGTAAATCACCGAAAAGATAAGCCATTAGATCAATTTGTACATTGGTGAAGCTCAGCATCACGAGGCCCAGCGCCAAGCTGCTGTGCGCAAGAATGCCAAGTAGGGTGTCGGTGGCCAGGGATTTATTTTTTTCCATCAGCACCAAACCCAATGCCAAAGTGCAACACACAACAATGACTGCCAGTTGCATATTGATATCCAGCAGCAGGCCGAGCGCCAAACCCAGCAAAGCGGAATGCGCCAAGGTGTCACCAAAATACGCCATCCGTCGCCACACAATGAAACAGCCGAGTGGCCCGGCAACCAGAGCCAACATCAGGCCGGCAACAAGGGCGCGCACGATAAAATCAGCCATTGTTATGTTGCTCACGTGATTCGGGATGTTGTTCGTTGATGACAGCGCCGGTCAAATCGTGGGAGTGATTGTGATGATGTGTGTAGACCGCCATCGCGGCTGCGCCGGTTTTACCAAACAGCTCCAGATATGCCGGATCATTGCTCACTTGTTCCGGGTGGCCGTGGCAGCACACATGTTGATTGAGACAGATAACCTCGTCGGTAGCCGACATCACCAAATGTAAATCGTGCGACACCATTAACACGCCACATCGATGACGATCACGAATTTGGGTAATCAAGCGGTAAAGCTCGGCCTGGCCCTTGAGGTCGACTCCTTGGGTTGGCTCGTCCAGCACCAGCAGTTGCGGGTTTTGCAGCAGGGCGCGGGCTAATAAAACACGCTGCATTTCGCCCCCCGAGAGTTCTTGCAAGCGTGAGTTATGTAAGTCGCTCGCGCCCACTTCGGCGAGGGCTGCTGTAATGTTTTGCCGCTGGGCATGAGGTGCCAGTAACAGAAAACGAGTTACTGAAATTGGCATGGTGGCATCTACATGCAAACGCTGCGGCATGTAGCCAATGCGCAAGTTTGGGTTGAGAATTACCTGCCCTGCGTGTGCTTGTAGCAGCCGCATCGCAATTTTGATCAAGGTGGTTTTACCCGCGCCGTTGGGGCCAATCAGCGTGACAATCTGGCCGCGTTTTATCTGCACAGAAATATTGGTCAGAATCTGGCGGGTGCCAAAGCCGTAACTAATGGACTGTAGATCCAGCAGCACATCGGGATTGGTAACAGGTCGAAAAATGCTGGGAGTATTCAAGGTCAACAGCTGCTTTAAAGGGGAAGCAGGATCACGTCCCACGACATCAATGTGTGGTATATCATAACATCCTTTGTGAAGGCCGCCCTGCCCACACTTGCCAAGAAACACGATTAAAAAGTCTCATGAAAAGTATCACCACATTGCCTGCAATACACACCAAGGAAAGTTTTGCCCCGCACAAACTCGGTATCACAGCGAAGGTTTGCCTGTTGTTCTTCATTTGTGCTTTCACAAGCACAACTGTTGTAGCTGCACCTACAGTAGCGGCACCTACAGTAGCTGCTAGTATCAGACCGTTACAGTTGATCGCTGCAGCCATTACAGACGGCATCTCGCAGCCACAACTGGTGTTGGGCAAGGGTCAAGATCCCCATCACGCATCCTTGCGTCCTTCCGAACGAAGAACCTTGAATGATGCCGATGTGGTGTTGTGGATTGGCCCCATGCTGGAGGTTCCGCTGCAAGAAATAATGGCAGAGCTGGCGGGCAGCGTGCTTACGGTGCAAGACATGCCAGACATTACGCTACATGCTATCGACGGCAATCTCGATCCACATGTGTGGATGGACAGCCGTAATGCCAGACAGATAGCCGTGCAGTTGACACAAACACTGGCCAATCTCGATCCTGCCAACAGCCTGCGTTATCAAAGCAATCAACAAAAATTTTTGCGGGCGTTAGATGAGCTCGACACTAATTTTAAGCAAGCTGTGGCACCAGTTCAGCAGCGGGGCTGGGCGGTCTATCACGATGCGTTTCGTTATTTTCAGCGTCAGTTTGGTTTGATCCAGCCGTTGGCGCCCACCGAGAGCAGCACTAATCAGGCAGGTATTCGTAGCATTACGCAATTGCGCTCAGCCATACAACAACAACAGATTAATTGCCTGCTGATCGAACCTGTGATGAATCCTGCCGAACTGCAGACTTTGCTGGGCACGGATGGATTACACATTGTCAGCGCCGATGTGATGGGCTTGGATCTTACAACGAGCCCTACGGCTTATGTGTTGCTGCTGCAAAACTTTGGCAACACGCTTATCACTTGCCTGCAAGGACAACCATGAGCACAAAGACGCCGTTGGTGTTGGTAGATGGCTCTTCGTATTTGTTTCGAGCCTATCACGCGTTGCCGCCCTTAATGACTAGTCAGGGTCAAGCCACCGGCGCCATCAAAGGCGTGATCAACATGATCCGCAGTCTGCTCAAACAATATCCAACCAGTATTATCGCGGTGGTGTTTGATGCCAAGGGCAAAACATTTCGCAACGACATGTACGACCAATACAAAGCCAATCGCCCGCCGATGCCGGACGATTTGCGCAGCCAAATTGCCCCCATTCACGCCATCATTCGCGCCATGGGTTTACCCTTATTGATTGTTGCCGATGTAGAAGCCGACGATGTGATTGGCACCCTCGCCCAACAAGCTTGGCAACAACAGATACCCACGCTGATTTCTACCGGCGACAAAGACATGACGCAATTGGTTAACGAACATGTCACCTTGCTCAACACTATGACCCATGAAACCCTCGATATCGAAGGGGTCAAAAATAAATTTGGCTTGCCGCCCGAGCGTATCATCGACTACCTAGCGTTGATGGGTGACAAGTCCGACAACATTCCCGGGGTGCCGGGCGTGGGGCCAAAAACAGCGGTGAAATGGTTGCAGGAATTCGGCTCATTAAACAACTTGGTGGCGCGCGCAGACGAGATAAAAGGCAAAGCTGGCGAAACTTTCCGTGCCAATCTCCAGCAACTGGAATTGTCGGTACGGCTCGCTACCATCAAGCTAGATGTAAAGCTGGAGTTCGGCCCGCATGAGCTGCGTCATGAGCCTGCTGCTAATAATGAACTGCTGGCACTGTGCAAGACCCTAGAGTTCAAGAGCTGGGTCAAAGAATTGGAGGCAGAAGGCGTACAAGTAGAAGGCGTACAACTAGAGCGCGTACAAGAGGCCGCCAGCGGCAATATCCTTGCACCGCTTGCGGGTACACCAGCACCAACCCTAACAAGTATTGCGCCCGTTATCCCCGCTGAAGTTATGCCAACTGTAGTTGTCTACACCACTATCAGTACTGAGGCTGCGCTCGCTGAGTTGGTAGCAGTACTAGGCACGCAGCAACACCTGGCTCTGGTTATACAAACGGATGATCAGCATTACAAACTCGCGCGTATTATCGGTATTTCGCTGTGTTGCAGAGGCGGTTACGCAAGTTATATCCCACTCGGTCACGATATGTTGGGAGCCGAGGAGCAACTGTCACTGGCACTGGTGCTCGCTACGCTCAAACCGCTGTTAGAAAATCAGGCCATATTTAAAGTGGGCCACGATCTGAAATACAGCAGTCACGTGTTGCTCAATCATGGTGTTCACTTGCGTGGTCGGCGTTACGACACGATGTTGCAATCGTATGTGCTAAATTCCGTTGCTCACAAACATAGCCTAGAAAAATTGTGTGAGCATTTTCTGGGTGTCCAATTGCCGCCCTTGGAAACCTTGTTGGGCAAGGGCCGCAACAAATTAACTTTTTCCCAAGTAGAAATTGCCAGGGCAGCACAATGGTCAGCCACCTGCGCCGATTATTGTTTCCGTCTTCACACTACGCTCAAAGCGCGGCTCGCGGCTACCGGTCTGTTGGCCGATGTTTATCGTTATTTTGAAATTGCCTTAATACCGGTGCTAACGCGCATAGAAGAAAACGGCATTCGCGTAGACGTTGATGTGCTGGGCAAACACAGTCAGGAATTGGCAATCCGTTTGCAGGAATTAGAACGGCAAGCATTTGAACTAGCGGGTGAAGAATTCAATTTGGGTTCGCCCCTGCAACTGCAAAAAATATTCTATGAAAAGCTCAAATATCCAGTGCTCAGCAAAACCGCGACGGGCCAACCCTCTACCGCTGAGCCGGTTTTGCAAGAGCTAGCCGAGACGTATCCATTGCCTAAAGTCATTTTGGAAAATCGCAGTTTGAGCAAACTTAAATCCACCTATACCGACAGACTGCCGCTGGATATTCATCCCCTAACCAAACGTATTCACAGCAGTTTTCAGCAGGCAATTGCGGCAACTGGCCGCTTGTCATCCACCGATCCCAATTTACAAAACATCCCGGTGCGTACTGAAGAAGGTCGCAGGATCAGGCAAGCGTTTATTGCGGAGCCTGGCAATGTGCTGTTGTCGGCAGACTATTCCCAAGTGGAGCTGCGCATCATGGCGCATTTGTCAGCGGATGTAGGCTTGGTGTCTGCCTTCGCCGCAGGCTTGGATGTGCATCGAGCCACTGCCGCCGAAATTTTTGGCTGCACGGTGGAGACCGTTACTGCCGAGCAACGACGCAGTGCCAAAGCCATCAATTTTGGTCTGATCTACGGCATGTCTGCCTTCGGTCTGGCAAAACAATTGGGCATCAGTCGGCAAGATGCTCAGGAATACGTCGAGCGCTATTTTTTGCGTTATCCGGGCGTGCTCAACTATATGGAAAATACTCGCCTGCTCGCCAACGAACAGGGTTTTGTAGAAACCGTGTTCGGGCGTCGACTGTACCTGCCAGATATTCACGCCAGTAATGGCATGTTGCGCAAGGCCGCCGAACGCACCGCTATCAATGCGCCGATGCAAGGCACCGCTGCCGATATCATCAAACAAGCCATGGTCGATATTGATCAGTGGCTGAAAGTGGCAAATTTGGATGCGCGCATGGTGCTGCAAGTTCATGACGAATTAGTATTTGAAGTAGCCACCACCGACCTTGCCAAGTTGATGGAAGGCGTTAAATTCAGAATGGTTTCGGCAGCCTCTTTGTCGGTGCCGTTGGTGGTTGATATGGGGCATGGCGCGAACTGGGATGTGGCGCATTAAAAGACCAGGATGGCCTAGGCTTAATTAGATCTCTTTATAAATGCAGCCGCGGGTAAGGCTAGTGATAAAGTGCGGTAGATCTTTACTCGAAAACTCCAAGAATAGCTGTGTCAGTGTTAACGCAGGTAGTATTTTTAAAAGTTAAGAAATTTTTTGAACTTCTGCACTTTCAAGCAGTCTAGTTTGTAGCAGGCTGGTTTTCTCCCCGATTTTTCCTGTCTGCTATTTGAGATATGTCCCTGAGTAATCAGGAAGTACGATGGGCTCTAACTGTATTCTCCTACGGTTAGGGCCTTTTTTCTTTTCTGGTCTTAATAAGTTTCCCTGTTTTGCCGCGCCGCTCTTTTTTTTCAAACTACTCTGGTTTTACCCCCTACTCTGGTTTTACCCCCAACTTTGGTTCTACTCCACTATATCTGCGGTCAGAGTTGGCGCTAGCGTTGGCGCCATAACAGCCGACGCCGGGCTGTCACTCTCAGTTTCAACAGTTGCAGGTGTCAACCACACATTCAAACGTGCTTTCAATTCATCCACACCCTTATGCTTAAGGGCAGAAAACAACTGCACTGTTATGAGTTGGGCATGTTCTTCCACGGTTTTTTGTGTTTCCAGCAACACCGTACGGGCGGCCCCAAAGGTCAACTTGTCTGACTTAGTAAGCAGAATGTGCAAGGGCATGTCGGCGTTAAGACACCATTGCACAATAATGTCGTCAAACTCTTTGAAGGGATGCCGTATGTCCATCATATGAACTAGGCCTTGCAGAGATTTGCGTTGTTCGAGGTATTTTTCCAGTTGTTTCTGCCATTTACGTTTTACATCCAACGGTACAGCGGCATACCCAAAGCCGGGTAAGTCCACCAGATAACGTTCCGGCGCCAGTTCAAAATAGTTCAGTAACTGGGTGCGGCCAGGGGTTTTACTGGTACGGGCCAGTTTAGTTTGGGAGGTGAGCTCATTAATAGCGCTGGATTTACCAGCATTGGAGCGCCCCACAAAAGCGACCTCCAAACAGGTATCGGGTGGACACTGTTCAACTGTGCTGGCACTGATGAAATATTTGGCAAGCTGATAGTTGATCTTATTAGTAGTGCTGGGCTCGCTCACGGATATTCCTGTAAAAATAACTGCAAAAAAGATGTAGGCAAAGTTAGTAACAAAATTGGGTGCAACAGCAGTGGTAATGGCGGTTGTAAGAGCATTTGCAAAGGTGTGTTGGGGAAGGTGGGGCCCTTGAGTTATAATCTGTCCGCCTTGAATCGGGTCAATTGTAACATAGCCCCCAAGGCCGTATTTTGTAGCAGTTCCCTGCGCCGATTGTAATTTCAGCGCCAAGGAATCCGTCAACTCATACACGCTTACCCGCAAGTATAGGGCTTAAAACTGTGACTTTTTATAATTCTATTAGCTGTAAAAATTCCGTAGCAAGGTTAGTGACTGTTACTTTTGTTTCTTTACTGTTGGGCTCTGTAGCCCTTGCCCAGGGCAATGCTCAAGCTGGTGCAGGTCTTACCACCGTTTGTGTGGCATGCCACGGCATGACCGGCAATGAAAACACTTTGCCCAATGTTCCTAAGCTTGGTGGTCAGGGCGAAAAATATTTGCTCAAACAATTGCTCGAAATCAAAAGTGGCGTTCGCGCCGTGCCGTTGATGACCGGTATGCTTACGACACTGAACGACCAAAATTTGGCCGATGTGGCGGCCTACTATTCCAGCCTCGCCGCACCTGAAGGCGCTGTTGAAGAAAGTAAACTCGCCCTGGGCGAAAAAGTGTTCCGTGCGGGCATAGCCAGCATTGGTGTCGCTGCCTGTTCTGCTTGCCATGCCCCTGATGGCAAAGGTAATGCAGCTGCCGGTTTCCCGACACTTAACGGCCAAAATACAGCCTACACGGACCTTCAGCTAAGAGCGTGGAGAGCAGGTGAGCGCACCAACGACGAAGCCGAAGTTATGCGCACCATTACCGCCCGTATGAATGATGCCGAAATCGCTGCTGTGGCATCTTATGTATCTGGATTGCGCTAATAATTGCCCTTTTTTAGCCACAATGATCAGCCACAATTGGGCGTTGGCGGTCTAGCAGGATAGCTTGAGCATCCCCATGCGCAAGCTTTATGGCATACTGGCGCTACAACATCAGCGCAGCAGATTGATGAAAGTGGTTAACTGATCAGGCCATCAGGCACAAGATTCAGCAACATGAAACTCCAGGAGTAAATATGAAATTCCTTACCAAAGCTCTCGTTTTAGTAACACTGCTGACCGGTATGACCAGCGTGTTTGCGCAACCCTCCTTGTATCTTGAAGGCACTCATTACGAAACGATCGAAACGCCAGTGCGCACGGCTGATCCCAACAAGATCGAAGTCACTGAAGTATTTTGGTACGGCTGCCCCCACTGCTACGCATTTGAACCACTCATTGAGAGTTGGACGGCTAAAATACCAGCAGATGTTGCGTTTGTGCGTAGCCCCGGTATGTGGAATGAAATGATGGAAGGGCATGCCCAGATATTTTTTACCGCTGAAACGCTGGGCGTTTTAGACAAGATCCACAGCGTGGCTTTTAATGAAATTCATCAAAAACAAAACTACCTGCAAACCCAGGACGAAGTCAGAGCGATGTTTGTTGCCCAAGGTGTGAGCGCGGAAGATTTCGACAAAACATGGAGTTCATTTGGGGTAACTTCTTCCGTCAAGAAAGCCGGTACCAAAATGCGTGATTACGGGGTGCGCGGTGTGCCTAATCTGATCGTTAACGGTAAATACCGGGTTACCGTGGGTGATGGTGTAGCGACGCAAGCTGATATGTTGAAAATCGTGGATTTCCTCATCGCCAAAGAAAGAAGCGCTAAATAAGCGTTTGTTATAAAAGACTACCAAAACGCCCGCATCTGCACGATCTGGGCGTTTTTTTTGGTGTTAAAATTACCCCCATATATAAGTACAAATTCAAGAGTTTTAGCTATTTACGTGACTTTAATAGAAAATTGCTAAACTTTCCGGTTTGATGCAGTCTTTGTGTACTGCCTGAGGCTAGCTACGATGGCGCGTTGGTTGGTAACAGCGCAACTCGCGTGAGCGAGTCGGCACATCCGGCGGAATTTGTCCTTTTACCTGCAATTTATTAGATGCTTTTTAACCAGAATCGGTTCGTATGAAGTCTCTTCGCGCAACACTAGATTCGTTATCACTGAAGGAACTCAACAATCTCTTGCGTTGGTTCTACGCAGCGTCAGTACATCGCGACATTTTGGCGGGCATCAACACTTCGTTGGTGCTGTTTGACCAAATGCTGATCAATACAGCCAATGGCCAATACCGCCAGCTTACCGTCGCCCAAGACAACAGTACCTACGGTCAACAGGTCGCTGCCAGTGCCAAGCTTTTATTAGAAGGTCGAGAACCAGGGGCCACAATTTTGCTGTTGTTGCCGCCGGCAGACTTTGTTGCCACTCGCTTTGCGATGGGGGTCAGTGGGGAAAAATTATTACGTTCTGCTCTCAAGTTGCAAGTGCATAGCCTTATTCCTGCTTGCGAAGAAGAGTTGTTGTTGGGCATTAATGGTGGCAGTTCTGAGGGCGTAGCATTGTGGTATCCCGCCCGCGCCGCCGAAGCCTTGTTTGTGGCCTTTCGCGAGCAGGGCTTGTTACTGGCAGCTATCATGCCGCGCACCTTAGCAATGCTGCAAATAGATACAACACGGGCAGACCACTTATTGCTGGATGCAGACGCCCAGCACATCACGCAGCTGGAAAGTCGCGGCGGCACCATCAAGTCGCTGCTGAATATCAAGCAAATTGATTTACAGCAAGAGGCCTTTGCAAGCCAATGGCACAACGAATGCGCCAAGGTTGCACCTGCGCCGCTTATCAGCAGCAGCGAACAGAGTTTCTGGATCGGGTTGCGGCAAACATTTCAGGGTCTTGAAAGTTATTGTTTCTTTCCGGCCGGCGCAGAACAAACGGGTCGAAAAAAAATCGCCACTACCCAGAAAAAAATGGGTGGTGTTGCGAGTATTGTTGCTATGTTTTTGTTATTTCTTCCGTTCCTGATTAACTGGGTGCAGATCGCCCTGTTGGAGGCGCAGGTAGAAGATTTGCGGGAAGCTTCCGCAGTAGCTCGCCAAAGCCAAGCTGCTGTGTACGAAATGGAAGAGCAATGGGGTGTGATAGCCGAATTCCCGCGTCAAGATGTAGGACAAACTTTGCTGTCACTGAATGAACTGATCGACGCATCTTTATCAACCTTCGCTATCGACAAAGGCATGGTAGACATTACTGGCTTCGCACAGGATCCAGCAGTGTTAATAGAACAGCTTGCCGAACGCGAAGAATTTTTCGATGTGGGCCAAAGTCGCAGCAGTTCATCGGGTGATGAAAGTTCTGCCAGAGGTGACCGTTTCGGTATCCGCTTCAGTTTGAGTGATATCGATTTTAAAGCCTACGAGGCCAAACATCCCGTGATCGAACAATAGCAATGAGTACGTTCCATGAAACGCAATGAAAAAAATTTGTTGCTGCTGGCGGGAGTTATATTCGGCCTAGTTCTGATCGTGCGTATTGTGCCTATGCTGTACAACTATTATCAGCAAAATCGCGAAGATCTGGCATTGCTGCAAGAACGCAAAGACCGTTATCAGCAATTGATTCTAGATGTAGATCGTTGGCAAGAAACACAAACACTCAAGCTCGCTGAAACAGCAGATTTAGAAAGCTGGATCTTTGAAGGCACCAATCCCAATTTGGTTGGCAGCAGTGTGCAGCGCTCATTACGGCAGGCGGTGGAACAATCCAGTGTCAACATTCGCGAAATGAGTGTTGCGCAATACAACTACATCGATGACTGGCTCATGGTGTCGCAGGAAATGAATTTTGCGCTAGAACAGGCCAACATTTTGCCGTTTTTGTCAGCGCTGCAGGCTACACGACCACGTTTGCATGTCAGTGCTTTTAATGTCACTCGCAATCGGAGCCAATATACCGGCAGCATTACCGTGGTGGGTTTTAGTCGTGCCAACATTGGGCCCTAAAATGAACCCTAATTTGAATATGGATAAACCAACCTCTTCGCTGACCTTGCCTATTTTTAGTCAACTGCTGGAACCGGCCGGGCTGGCCCCTGCACACAATTTCAGCAGCAGCACGCAGCTGGTGTATGCCCAAATTCCCAGCATCGAAACCCGCGCCAAAATACGTTTCATAATTGGGGAAAATGTTTCCTTTCGTGCAGGCAGCCTCGAAGAAGTCGCTCGTTTGATCAAACACTGGCGTGCTGAGTTATCGCCACAAATAAGTGATGAAGACGACAGTTTTTCCGGTTTTCGCGAAGATGAAGATTTTTCCGACATGGATTCTGAAGCGCCTATCATTCGGCTGGTAAACCACTTGTTTGCACGTGCGTTAGATCTTAATGCCAGCGATATTCATTTTGAGCCCAACGAAACCTACCTAGAAGTACGGTGCCGTGTGGATGGCATTATGACCCGCATAGAGCGACTGCCGGTCAAAATCCAGTCCGCCGTGGCTTCCCGTTTGAAGTTAATGGCGCGGCTCGATATAGGCGAAAAACGTCTACCGCAGGATGGCCGCATCGATTACAAGATTGGTGCCCGCGATCTGGACATGCGTGTTTCTACTTTGCCGGGAGTGTTGGGAGAATCCATTGTGTTGAGGATTCTCGATCGCAAAGATTTATCGATAGAGTTGTCTGCGCTGGGCATGCCTGAACAAGTTTTGCGGGATTATTCCCGCGTTATCACGCAACCGCACGGGCTGATCTTAATCACTGGGCCGACCGGCAGCGGCAAGACCACGACACTCTATGGCACGCTCGAAAAAATTCATGACGAAAAACATAAAATCATCACGGTAGAAGACCCGGTTGAATATCAACTGGGAGGTATCACCCAAATTCAAGTAAACCCCCGTATAGGGCTCAGTTTTGCGTCTGGACTGCGTTCGATTGTGCGCCAAGACCCCGACATTTTGATGATCGGTGAAATTCGCGATCATGAAACGGCGCAAATCGCCATCGAGTCGGCACTTACCGGCCATCTGGTATTCTCCACGTTGCATACTAACGATGCAGCGGCTGCGATAACGCGCCTGCAAGACATGGGTGTGGAAAGTTATCTGCTCAGTTCAAGCTTGCTTGCCATTCAGGCGCAGCGGCTGGTGCGACGTATTTGTGCCGGTTGTGTGCAAAAAACCACCATGACTGCCGATGAAGGGCTCGTATTAAACGTCGATTACAAGCACTACCCAACACTACAACGCGGCAGCGGTTGTGAGCGTTGTGGCGGTACTGGCTACCGTGGTCGAGTGGGTTTGTATGAACTGATGATGTTGTCCGACGAAATCCGCCATTTGATCACCAGTGGTGCAGATGCCAACGTCATTCGTAAACAAGCGATTGTGGAAGGCATGCGAACTTTACGCGAAGACGCTCTCGAAAAATTAAGTAATGGCATAACCACACCCGAAGAAGTTGTTAGGGTAACGCGCGCTATATGAGTGTTATTTACTACGAATATCAAGCCTGCGACGTGCTGGGCAACATGACAAAAGGTCAGCTTAGCGCTGAGTCAGAGCGTGAAGCTGTGGCGCAATTACAAGCGCGTAAATTGGTGCCAATTAGTATCAAGCCCTCTGCTCGGCAAGCCCAGCATACCCGCAGTTCAAAAATCAGGAATGTCGATCTGGTGGATTTTACCAACGGCTTGTGTACCTTGGTTGAGGCGCGTGTACCCATCGACAAAGCTTTGTCTTTGCTGGAAGGTATAACCGAAAAAGAACACATGAAACGGCTGGTGCTCGAAATTCGGCGCGACGTGAAAGAAGGTAAAAGTCTGGCCGATGCCATGGAGATGCGGCCGGAAGTTTTTTCCAAGCTCTATATTAATTTGGTCAGGGCTGGGGAAACGGGCGGTATTCTGGATCAGCTGTTACCGGATTTGGCCAATTTTCTAGAAACAGCAGAACAGACCAAAAAACAAATACTGGCAGCGTTGATGTATCCGATTGTGCTTTTGTTGGTCGGCATCATGTCTGTCACCTTGCTGTTGGTGTTTGTAGTGCCACAGTTTACGGCAATGTTTGAAGATGTCGGGACAGCAATCCCTGCCTCTGCCCAGTTTCTGTTAAACCTCAGCGCGGGTATTAAAAGTTATGGTTGGTTGGTAGCGCCCATAAGCGGTGCTTTGATTTATGGTTGGCATTGGCTCAATGCTGACCCGGAGCGTAAGCGAGCAAAAGATGCAAAATTGCTGACGCTACCGCTGCTGGGTTCGGTATTGTTGTACAAAGATGTTGCTATCTTTACTCGTACGCTCGGCGCATTGCTGGGCGCGGGTATTCCGCTGATCAAAGGCTTGCGCGTGGCGCGCGAAGTTATTTCTAATCAAGAGTTGATCAAACATCTGGTACAAGTAGAAGAAGATGTGCGCGGCGGTGCCGGGCTGGGTGTGTCGCTGGCCCGAACCCGCAAGTTTCCGGTGCTCTTGCATCAACTGGTGACAGTCGGAGAAGAATCGGGCCGCACGAGTAGCATTCTGAAAAAACTTGCCAAAACTTTCGACACTTATGTGCGTGATGAAATGGGGCGACTAGTCAATGCCTTGCAACCGGCCTTGATCATTCTGCTCGGGATTGCGGTGGGCGGTATCATCATGATTATGCTGTCGGCTGTTTTCAGCATGAATACAGTCGATTTTTAGTGGCGTTGCTGTCCTAGTCGGGATGAGATTTCAGGCAAGAGTTTTAGCTAAAGCACAAAGCACAGATTAATTAAGCGTTTAATTGCGAAATAAATTGAGAGTATAACAATGCTTACCAAGGCGGCTTCTAAACAAAGAAACACATGTAGCATGTCAGCACTGGCAGCACTTACCTTGCTGCTGGGCTCCTGCGCCATAATTGGTGGTAAGGAGAATGCTGCCGGTACAGTCAGTAATGTGCCAGGTTCGGCAACCACCACAATTAACCAGACTGAGGTTGTTGCAACAACACTCACAGAACCAACAGGCACAAACAGTGCAGATTTAGCGGCTGCTATCAGTCGCGAAGGCCGCG
>CAIMTR010000216.1 GCA_903844415.1 uncultured Gammaproteobacteria bacterium | reverse complement strand
GATCTCTGCACTACCCTGTTCCACGTAGGTTGGGACGTCCGACCCACGCATCACCATTAGTTGTACATGAGGCAAATTGCAGTCAAAAATTAATTTGCGGCTCTTGTTGATGTCTTCCACAGGTATTATCCCAGCCAGCTTCAGCAAAGGAAGCACTTCGTCGAGAATGCGCCCTTTCGTTAACGCTATTACCAGTTTTTGTTCTTTCATGGACAGCAGTTCATAGAATTTCAATCAGCATTTTTTAGGAAGGCAACCGACGGATTTTTGCACCGAGCGACTGCAGTTTTTCTTCTATACATTCGTAGCCACGATCAATATGGTAGATACGATCAACAACAGTTTCACTTTCACATACAAGTCCGGCGATGATCAAACTGGCAGAAGCACGTAAATCTGTGGCCATTACTGGCGCACCCTTTAAAAAAGGCACACCTCTAAAAATTACGGTATTGCCTTCCACTTTTAAATCGGCTCCCATGCGATTCATCTCATGTATATGCATGAAACGATTTTCAAATACTGTTTCTGTAATTGAACCTGAGCCGTCTGCAATTGCGTTAAGAGCGGTGAACTGTGCTTGCATATCCGTTGGAAATGCAGGATAGGGAGCCGTGGTCAACGATACTGCACGCGGACGCTGGCCGTGCATATCAAGGCTGATCCAATTTTCGCCAATGTCAATCTGAGCTCCTGCTTCTTCCAGCTTGCTTAACACAGATTCCAGAATGCTCGGGCGTGTATCTTTAACCTTGATACGCCCACGCGTAGCTGCAGCAGCAATTAGATAAGTTCCAGTCTCGATTCGATCTGGCATTACCTGGTATTGGCAGCCATGCAACCTTTCGACACCATTTATAGTGATTGTGGCAGAACCCTCGCCGCTAATATCCGCCCCCATCGCACGCAAACATAAAGCAAGATCTACAACTTCAGGTTCGCGCGCTGCATTTTCGATTATCGTTTGGCCGGTGGCCAGAGTAGCTGCCATCATGATATTTTCTGTGCCTGTAACCGTCACGATATCCATAAAAATATGCGCCCCTTTCAGGCGCTGACCATTGGTATTGGCTTTGATATAACCGTTTTCAACGATAATTTTTGCGCCCATTTTCTTAAGTGCTGCCAAGTGTAAATTGACTGGTCGACTGCCTATCGCACAACCACCCGGTAACGCAACTTCTGCTTCACCGTAATGCGACAACATCGGGCCAAGCACCAGAATTGAGGCTCGCATGGTTTTCACCAGATCGTAGGGAGCATTGAAGCGTTTGATGGTGCTGCTGTTAATTTCAACATTGAGTTTTTCACCCACAACTGACTCAATCCCCATGCAACCCAGTAATTCCAGCATAGTTGTGATATCAAACAGATGCGGTAAATTACCGATGGTGACAACATCACGAGTCAACAAAGCTGCGGCCATAATGGGAAGTGCCGAGTTTTTGGCACCCGCTATACGAATTTCTCCGTTGAGCTGCGCGCCACCCTGAATTACAAGTTTGTCCACAATTACCTCTGGTATTTATTGGGCATGATTACAGATGAATCAACTGCCGGAATTCATTTCTTCAGGAGTTTTCAAAGTCATATTTACCGCATGAATGGCACCACTTGCTATGTGCTCATTCAGTATTCGATAGATGACCTGCTGGCGTTTGACACGGTTGAGTCCGACAAAAATCTGGGCAGTAACAAATACCTGATATTTGCCTCCATCCCCCTGCACTTCCACTTGTGAATCATCCAAGGCTGCAATAAGCAAATCTGCAATCGTTGTTGTAGTGATGGCCATGTTGGTATCCAGAGTAGTGGTGCTGTAAAAGTCAGTCTTTGATTACTGAGCTGTTTGGTAAAGGGTACAGTCAGGACTATAGTGAGAAAAGTTAACGTCGGGATTTTACCTGAAAGCGGGTTGCGACCCAACAGTAACCGGCATAACATCAACTTAACTGGAGAATTTCCTTTTACTCATGCCTGAAAATTCGCTGAATCTTACTGCACTCAATACCATAACCTTGCAATTTGAAGCGATTGCCGGGCTACGTTCACGTATAAACAGTGATTTTACCAAGGCCT
>CAIMTR010000215.1 GCA_903844415.1 uncultured Gammaproteobacteria bacterium | reverse complement strand
CCGACACGGATTTTTTGTTGAGGGACGACTTGCGCCCCGTTCGGCTGCAATTGGAATTGAGTAAGCCTGAGTTGGTACTGAAAGAGCACAATATTGAACACACGGTAGTTATTTTTGGCAGTGCCCGCACCCCGTCACCTGAGATGGTAGAAGTAGCAGAAAAAAAATTACAGATCGAATTGATGTTGGCCCCCCAAAATCCTCAATTGCTGAGGCAGCAAAAAGATCTAAAAATTCAGCGGCAACAAGCTTCATATTATAGCCAGGCGAGACTCCTTGCCAAGTTGGTTACGGAGTGCTCTTATTGTGAAGGTTGCCCAAAATTACACGTAATTACGGGTGGTGGTCCTGGCATTATGGAAGCCGCCAACCGAGGTGCAGCCGATGCAGGTGGCGAATCCATTGGTCTGAATATCGTACTTCCGCATGAGCAAAGCCCCAATCCTTACATCACTCCAAAATTCTGTTTTCAATTCCATTATTTTGCGATTCGCAAAATGCATTTTTTGCTGCGGGCGCGAGCTTTGGTGGTATTCCCCGGCGGTTTTGGCACCCTGGATGAATTGTTCGAAACGCTTACTTTGATCCAGACTGGCAAAGTAGAGCCCATGCCTATTTTGATTTTTGGGCGAGAATTCTGGGGAAAAGTGCTCAATTTCGATCACTTGGTAGAGCAAGGCATGATCAATGCCAGCGATCTCAAGTTGTTTCAATTTGTAGACGATGCCCAAGAAGCCTGGGAATTGATCCGGGCAAGTTTACAGGAGTAAGTCTGGTTTGGGCTGGTAGCTAGTTTATGCGGGTCTTGCGCAGGCAAGTCATCATTCGCGATTTTCTAGCGCACGAATACGGTCAGCCAACGGTGGATGGCTGGACATCAAGGCCGACATTTTTCCCGTATTAATACCAAAAGCCAACAATTCATCGGGCATTTTTGCTTGCTGACTCCCTTGTAAGCGGCGGAGAGCTGCAATCATTTTGCCACGACCCGCCAAAGTAGCGCCCCCGGCATCAGCGCGGTATTCACGCCAGCGCGAAAACCACATCACAATCATTGAGGCAAAAATTCCCAGTACAATTTGCGCCACTATCGACACAATCCAGAAAGCCGGGCCGTGACCGCGTTGAACCTTGAAAACAACACGGTCGATGAAAAACGCGATTACGCGCGACAAAAATACTACAAACGTATTCACCACTCCTTGAATAAGTGTGAGTGTCACCATATCGCCATTGGCCACATGGCTTATTTCGTGGGCAAGTACAGCTTCTATTTCGTCGCGGGTCATGTTCTGCAACAGGCCAGTGCTTACAGCAACTAGTGCGGAATTTTTGTTCCATCCGGTCGCAAAGGCATTGGGCGCAATCTGATTAAAGATGCCTACTTCGGGCATCCGGATACCACTACGTTCAGCTTGCATTTCAACAGTGCGTAGCAGCCAGCGTTCAAGTTCGTCGCTGGCTTGACTGATGACTTTTACACCCATAGAGCGTTTAGCCATAAATTTGGAGAGCAGCAGCGAAATGAAAGATCCAGAAAAACCAATAACAGCGGAATAAACAAGTAAGGCGTTCAGATCCAGATCAACACCGTTTGCCTGCATCAATCCCTGAAAACCGATTAGATTAAAAATTAATGAAATTAGTGCCATCACAGCGATGTTGGTGGCAAAGAATAAGAATAAACGCAGCATGAAATACCTCATCTAGATTAAGTATTAAAACAGTATTTTAGTGTTTAATATTGTAAATCTAATATAGGGTTTGCGCTTTAAATTTCAACACAACAAAATGATCCACAGGTGTGCTGGTACTGCCTGCGTGCTGTTACTTGGCATGAAAGCCGGTACAATACGAGGCTGTTTTCTGCCGTCTATTCTTCAATCAAATATGGCGCTTCCAATATCTAAAATGGTCCATAACAATTATTTAATCGCTCCTTCCATACTGTCTGCTGATTTCGCTCGGTTGGGTGAAGATGTGGCCGCTGTAATTGCTGCCGGTACCGATGTTGTTCATTTTGATGTAATGGATAATCACTATGTTCCGAATCTGACCATCGGCCCGCTGGTGTGTAAGGCTCTCTACGATTACCTGCTCAAGAGTGGCATCAAGGCTCCCATTGATGTGCATCTGATGGTGAGTCCGGTGGACAATTTGATCAGCGATTTTGCCAAGGCGGGTGCCGCGTGGATTACTTTTCATCCGGAAGCGTCCAACCATGTAGATCGGTCGCTGCAATTGATTCGTGATCTTGGTTGTAAGAGTGGTTTGGTACTTAATCCTGCAACGCCCATTTCCTGTCTTGAACATGTGCTAGATAAACTCGATATCATTTTGCTGATGTCGGTGAACCCTGGTTTTGGCGGGCAAAAATTTATTCCTGAAACATTGCGCAAGCTTGCGCAGGTTCGTCGACTTATCGATCAGAGTGGTCATGCCATTCGTCTGGAAGTGGATGGTGGTGTGACGGTCGATAATATTGCAGACATTGCCCGTGCTGGTGCTGATACCTTTGTTGCTGGTTCTGCGATTTTTGGCAGCAAGGATTACGCTGCCACAGTGGCATACATGCGCAAAAATTTGGCGACAGTATGACTCCCGAGTATTTTGCAGCTCTAGCCAGTCAAGGTTATAACCGCATCCCCTTTATCAAGGAAGTGCTGGCTGACCTTGAAACGCCCTTAGGTGTTTACCTCAAACTGGCGCAAGGTCCCTACAGTTATTTTCTGGAATCTGTGCAGGGCGGCGAAAAATGGGGTAGATATTCTTTTATAGGCTTGCCATGTG
>CAIMTR010000214.1 GCA_903844415.1 uncultured Gammaproteobacteria bacterium | reverse complement strand
GAACCGATGGCCAGCTTGTTCTATAACGTGCTTTATACCGTGCCCTGGCAACAACATGCAGTTGAACGAATACGCGATTTGTTTTCCAGAACATTTAACTACACCATTGATCAGAAAACCTGCGATTACGGCATCGACCTAAATAAATTTCGGTTGTTGAAAGCAGAGCCAGAAAAATATCTGGTGTTTTTTCACGGCACGACCTGGGCATCAAAAAAATGGCCTGATCAATACTGGCAGAAATTAGCACTGCTGGCGGTTGCCGATGGTTATAAAGTTAAACTGCTGTGGAGTAATCAGGAAGAATTAGAGCGAGCCAAAGCCATCGCCAGAGCTGCGGTTAATGTGGAAATTCTTAGTCAACAATCCCTTACCGACGTCGCCCGTTTGCTGGGCTCTTGTGCAGGTGTGGTGGCAGTTGATACGGGGCTTGGGCATTTAGCGGCAGCATTATCAGTACCGGTTATTTCACTCTATGGCGCATCCAACTCGGTGCTGACCGGCGCCTATGGCAGGCACCAATTACATTTAAATTCAAGCATGGCATGTGCCCCGTGTGTGAACAAGTCTTGTACCTGGCAGGGTGAACCACGCATAGACGTGCTCGCTGGAAATAGTTTTCAGGTTGCTCCTGCCTGTTACCGGGATAACCCACCGGAACTGGTGTGGGCCAGGTTCAAAGATTTGTGCGCGAATGGTAAAGGCACCTTGGATGGTTTGTTTTACCCGGACTAATGTTTCCTGAGAGCAACTGATGCGTTTGGCTTTTGTCCTTTTTCACTGGTTCCCCTTCGGTGGTTTGCAACAAGATCTGGTCAAGATAGTACTTGCCTGCAAGGACAAGTCTGACATTACCGTGTATTGCATGAGCTGGGAAGGTGAGCGTATCGCTGGTGTCAATCTTGTAGTGGTGCCTGTACGCGGCTTGTTCAAAACCACGCAACAACAACAATTTGTAAAATTCATTCAAGCCCATGTCAGTGGTCACTTTGACAAAGTACTCGGTTTCAATCGAATGCCGGGGCTGGATTATTATTTTGCTGCAGATACTTGTTTTGCCGAAAAAGCTTACAACGAACGAGGTTGGTGGTATCGGCAAACACCAAGGGCCTTGCAATTTTTATCTTTTGAAAAATCGGTATTCGGAGCGGCATCCACAACCCAGATCATGTTGCTGAGTCCTGCGCAGCGGGATGCCTACATACGGCATTATAAAACTGCTGCCGAGCGTATGATCCTACTGACACCGGGCATAAGCAGGGAACACATGGCAACTGCCAATAGCGCTCTACTGCGTGCCAATTTAAGAGAAGAATTTGGTATTGCTGAAAATGATTTCTTAGTCTTACAAGTAGGCTCGAGCTTTTTAACTAAGGGTGTTGATCGTTCGTTGCAAGCACTGGCTGCACTGCCGGATGGTGTGAAACGTCGTACCCATTATTTTCTGGTTGGTCACGATGATGCTGCCTCTTGGCTGGGTATAGCAGCAAAGCAAGGAGTGCATCAAATCCGGATGTTTGCTGGCCGCGACGATATCCCACGTTTTATGCAAGGAGCTGATGTGTTGCTTCATCCATCCCGCCACGAAAGCGCAGGCATGGTATTGCTAGAAGCAATTGTGGCTGGCTTGCCGGTCGTGACAACTGCAAATTGTGGTTACGCGTTTCATGTTGTGCATGCAGATGCTGGCATCGTGTGTGCGGAACCCTTTAATCAGCACAGACTTAATACTGCACTAAGTGACATGCTCCAAACTGATCGCACTTCCTGGCAACACAATGGCATTCGCTATGGCAAGCAACACAACCTTTACGCAATGCCACAAGCGGTTGCTAGTATTTTGTTGGGTGAGCGTACTTTTAAAGCTTAGGCGTTAGACAATTAAAAAAGTAATCAGCAAAGCCGAAGTTACTGCTGCCGATAAACCCTGACTTCATCGCCCCTGGTGTTGGAAAAACGAGTGATAAGTTGTAGTTGCTGATTAGCATCCAGCAAATCTCTAATTTCGCTTT
>CAIMTR010000213.1 GCA_903844415.1 uncultured Gammaproteobacteria bacterium | reverse complement strand
TCAACTACCCAGTCAAAACGTAAACCACGTTTAGCACGGTAAGCATCAGTAACAGCAGGCAGTGTATGAATCACATCACCTAGGGACGACACTTTTACAATCAAAACTCGCATCAGTTACCTTATTTCAACTTCAATAATTCGGTCACTGCATTGATGACCTGAGTGGGATGCATCTGTTTCAAACAATTAAGATGCCCAAGCGGACAGTTGCGCTGATAACAGGGACTGCACGGCAACTGCAGAGATAAGGTTCGCACGCGAGCTGCCAATGGCGGGGTAAAACTCATCGAAGTAGAACCATATATTACCACCAAGCGCAGCGCCAGCGCTGCCGCCACATGCATCAGTCCTGAATCATTGCTGACGACCATACTAGCTGCAGCCATTAAATCTACTGCATCACCGAGCGTTGTAAGTCCACACAGATTAGTGCAGTGGGCGAGCTGCTGTATCTCAAGCTGCGCTTTGATGCCATCAGCAAATGCCGTATCTCTGGTAGAACCCATGATCCAAATCTGAAAGCCCGCATGGATATAGTGTGCCGCAACCGCAGCAAAATATTCTTGCGGCCATTGTTTAGCGGGACCGAATTCGGCGCCTGGACAGAGCACCAAAATAGGTTTGTCGTCCTGCAATTGCAAGCGGTCACGTAAAGCTTTGGTCTGACTTGCATCCACTTGTAGTTGTGGCCAGGGCAAGGGTGTGGGTAACTCGGCATGTGCACCATAAGCCAACGCCACGAACCGTTGCACCATCAATGTATAGCGTGTTTTGTCGAGTTTTCGACAATCATTCAACAGTAGTGTACGCGCTTCTCCCTTCCAGCCAGTGCGAACACCAATTCCAGCAAACAAAGGAATAAGAGCTGACTTGAACGAGTTAGGCAACACTATGGCTTGGTCATATTTATAACGCTTGAGTGTATTTGCCAAGGCCCAGCGTCTGCCCAAACCCAACACACCATGGGCAAGTGTCATGAGGTGGATATGTCTAACTTGTGGCATACGTTGCAACAATTCCACACACCAGGGCGGGGCTAGCACATCGATAGTTGCTTCCGGATTTTGCTGTTGCACACAGATAAATAGCGATTGGGCCATTACCATATCGCCCACCCAGGACGGCCCGACGATGAGAATATTCATGGGGTGTCCTGCTGTTTAATTTTGGCAGTAGAAGATGGCGAGTGGTTACTGGCAAATAAATCGTTCCAGACCGTCAGCACAAATTGCCGTTGTTCATGATATTCAGCAGCCGCGAGCAAATAATCACCTTTTTCTAACGCCAGTCGATGTAAACGTGTTCGATAGGCGACATATATCGTGTGTAACTTGTTGGCCACCTGAGCGGGCAAAATCTCACAACTGACAGCAAGTTCAAGCAAGCGCACATTATCACTGAATTCCAGCAGTTGCGGATATTGATATGCCCAAGCCAACACCAAATACTGCACCATGAATTCGATATCGATCAGTCCGCCCGCATCGTGTTTTATATGGAAGTTATTTGTGGTTTTTTTAGTTCGCAACTCTTTGCGCATACGCTGCCGCATAGTGATAATTTCATCGATTAAAATATTTTGGTCGCGCTTTTTGCCCAGCACCTCACGCCGTATGCTGTTAAATGCAGCCGCTACACTCGGCGATCCTGCCACCGCTCTGGCACGCACCAGCGCCTGATGCTCCCAGGTCCAAGCATGTTGATGCTGATAAAGACTGAAAGCCAGGATGGAACTCACTAGCACACCTGAAGCACCCGAAGGTCTGAGGCGCATATCAATTTCGTAAAGTTTACCTGTGACGGTTTGGGTATTAAGCAGGGCGATAACTTTTTGTCCAAGTTGCGTATAAAACGCAGTACTGTTGACAGCAACCCCGTTGGGACCACCTGTGGTATCCAGATCTGCATGACCCTGGTGGATGAATACCAAATCCAGATCCGAACCAAAACCAAGCTCCAACCCGCCCAGTTTACCGTAGGCGATAATTACAAATTCCATTTCCCCACTGTATCCGTTGGCATTGATCGGGAAGCCGAATTTTGTAATTAATTGTTGCCAGGCGATGTCCAGCACTTGCATCAATACCACTTCTGCTACCCATGAAAGATAGTCACTGATCTTTAACAAGGGCATAGATGTGGTGAGCTCAGCTGCTGCTACGTTCAGCATCTGTTCCAATTTGAAATACTGCGTGGTCGCCAATTGTTCTTCCGGCGTATCAGAATTTACCCGCAGCAATTGTTGCCTCAGGATATCCTGCAACTGGGGTTTGGCTGGCGGACTAGACAGCGGCCTGAGTAATTCATCGAGCAATACCGGGTAGCGTGTTAACTGCTCCACTATCCAAAGACTTGCCGTACACAAGGTGATCAGTTGCGAAAGCGCCAAGGGATTTTCCTGTAACAACACAAGATAGGCAGAACGTTTGGCTACTGCCTGCACAAAACCGAATACTTTAACAAATCCAAACTCCGGATTGGTTTCAGTTGCCATCCTAGCCAACAACAGCGGCATAAATTTATCGATACGTTGTCTGCTAATTTCTTCCAGCGCTAGAAACTGGCGACTGTTGCGATAAACATCCAGTGTTAGCAAGATTTGCTCACCCTTGGTATAGCCGCTAGCGGTAAGCACTTGCAGTGACTGGTCACGGTCGAACAAACTTTGCCACACGGCAATCAGACTAGGATCGATATCCTGTTTTAACCCTGATACTGCTGGAGAAATAAGCTCAGCGAAATGACTTGCCACTTTTTTTCGCACAGTTGCCAGTGTATTTTTGAGTTGTTGGCCACTGATCAAGCCCAATGTGAGTGCAATCCGTAACTCATCAACTTCATCATGCGGATAGGTGTGAGTTTGTTGATCGCGCAGACCCTGAATGGCATGTTCCAGTTTGCGCAAAAAACAATAACTGGAGCGCAATAGTTCTGCATCAGCTGCGTTAATGCATTGCTCATGCACCAACTCGTCGAGAGCGGCCAATAAAGCACCTTGTTGTAGTTGCGGTTTTTTTCCACCATGGATTAATTGCAACACCTGCACAATAAATTCAATTTCGCGGATACCACCACTGCCCAGCTTAATATCGTTTTGCATGCCTTTACGGCGCACTTGTTGGTTAATTTGATGTTTTAGATCCCGTAAGGAATCGATAGTGGCGAAATCGAGATATCTGCGATAACTAAAAGCACGCAGAATTTTCATTAATTTTTCCTGCCAAACCACCGCACCTGTTACAACTCTCACCTTGATCATGGCAAATCGTTCCCAGTCTCGCGCCTGATTTTGGTAATATTCTTCCATTGCATCAACAGACAGTGCCAGCGCACCTGCATTCCCGTAGGGTCGCAAGCGTACATCCACCCGAAAAACCCGCCCTGCACTGTTTAAGTTGTCTAGAGCAGCAATCAACAATTGGCCTAATTTACAGAAATATTGCTGGATGCTGCTGACTTGAAGGTTGGGTGAGAGCATTTTCAAAGCGGGAGTCACGCTAGTCTCGCCACTTTCAGGAAAAGCAAAAATCAAATCGATATCAGACGACAGGTTCAGCTCATAAGCCCCGTATTTACCCATCGCCAACACCAGCAATTGTTGTTCATTGCCGCTACTGTCGAGGGGTAGTCCATGTAGCTGCTGACAAATAGGTGTTAATTTTTGCAAGGCGAAGTGTATACATACATCTGCCATGTTTGTTAAATCGCCACAGGTATCCATCAACACGGCATGGCCACACACATCCCGCCACAGAATTCGCAGTTGTTCTCGTTTTCTAAAGCGGCGTAATTGTAGTTCGAGTCTGACTAGTGGATTGAGAGAATCACTGCCGGGAGTCAGCCGTGTATTACAAACCAGTAGATGCTTAAGCCAGTCGGAGTAGCTTGTGTATAAATCACCACTTAGCAGCAAATCAGCTACGATGTCAGTATCCTGGCAACAAAGATCAGCCGCAAAATCACTGGCAGTCCAGACCTTGCGTAGCTCAGAGAACAACACAGGGTTGTTATAAAGCAGCGACTCAAGCTGCGGCTGCTGATGCAGCACCGCGCTAAATCTTGCTTGCTGTCGAAGCAGTAACTGCTCTAGTTGATCCAACCGCCCAACTCCTATTTAGCGTTGTGACTCAGGTGCTACCCGCAACACTTCCAGCATCGAGGTCATGCCAATCGCCACTTTCTGCGCACCGCTATGCCGTAAACTACACATACCTTCCTGATAGGCCTGCCGTTTTAGTTTTGGTAAATCGTCTGCAACTGCGGCAAATGTTTGTAAATTTTCTGTGAAAGGCATGATTTCATAAATTCCCTGCCGCCCCTTGAAACCAGTATCGCGGCATTCTAAGCAGCCAACCGGTTCGTAAACTATTTCCGGAGCAGTGATTTGCCAAGGATTAGTGAGATTACCCCACAACGCGTTATCCACTTCGGCTTCGCGCTTGCAATGCGGACATAACACTCGCACAAGTCGCTGTGCCATCACACCAATCAAAGTGGCATTTATGAGATAAGACGGCACGCCTAATTCAAGCAGCCGAGTAATGGCTGAAGGGGCATCATTAGTATGTAACGACGACAAGACCAAATGCCCAGTGAGCGCTGCTTGAATGGCAATTTCAGCTGTTTCTAGATTACGAATTTCACCAATCATGATGATGTCTGGATCTTGTCTGAGCAGAGCCTTAATACCACTGGCAAAAGTCAGATCAATATTTTCCTGCACCTGCATTTGATTGAAACTTGGCTCTACCATTTCGATAGGATCCTCGATGGTGCATACATTTACCTCGCGAGTAGCCAGCGTTTTCAGTGTTGAGTACAAAGTAGTAGTTTTGCCGCTGCCGGTAGGACCGGTAATCAGCACAATGCCATGTTTCTTGCTAATCATGGTTTGCCATTTTGTTAAATCATCATTGCCAAACCCAAGTTCAGCAAAGGTTTTTAACAACACATCAGGATCGAAAATACGCAGTACCATCTTTTCCCCAAAGGCAGTGGGCATGGTGGATAGGCGCAGTTCAACTTCATTGCCCTGCGGACTTTTAGTTTTGAGGCGGCCATCCTGAGGTTTACGTTTTTCAGCCACATTCATCCGTCCGAGCGTTTTCAACCGACTGGTGACTGCGGTAAGAACCTGCATAGGGAGTTGATAGACGGTATACAACACACCATCGATGCGAAACCGCACATTACCAATTTCCCGACGAGGTTCGACATGAATGTCACTGGCATGTTGATCAAACGCATATTGCAGTAACCAATCAACGATATTCACAATGTGCTGGTCGTTGGCATCTGCATCTTTTAGTTTGCCCAATTCCAGCATCTGTTCAAGATTGCCGAGTCCAGGTGCTTTGGACGCGACCTTTGCTGTCGCAAAGTTAATGGAAGAGGAAAGTCGATAAAGTTCTGTGGCCAGTCTCAACAACTCTACCGGGTTAGCCACTACGCGCCTGATTGGTTTGCGCAAGGTATGTTCCAAATCTGCTTCCCATGCCCCCACAAAAGGTTCAGCCGAAGCAATCACCACATCAACTGATGTCACCTCTACTGCTAAAATTTTGTGTCGCTGAGAAAAAGCCAGCGACATTACACCCGTCACTTTAGCGGCATCGATGGTTAGGGGATCAATACGATAATAAGGCTGTCCACTGAGCGTCGCGAGTTTTTGGGTGAGTGTTTCGATATCAAGTTTCTTGCCAGGGCTCAGTTGATCATCAAGATTCTGTTCTGCAATCCATGTCAGCACATGCATATTGTATTGGGACTCACCGCGGCGATTGTTGACCACAGCTTCAAGTTGCTGCACCGTGATGTGACCTGCAGCAACCAGCACATCTAGAAACGTTCGTAGATCCAACAATCGATCATGACCTGCCGCAGGTTTAAGCGTTTTCATCAGTTAAACCTCTGGTCAGTACTGGATAAGGGCAAGGTAAGGTCTTGCATTGGAATTTTGAAAAAGGCGCAATAGTCATTTTTTTTATGCACTAGGTGTTAACCACCTTAATACATTTGCGATTGCTTGTCCGGACAGCTTTTCCATAAGCTAATCCTAACAACCTTACCAAGGTTTCTGTGCGATAAATACGGCGCGGCGTGGCGCTGGATGACCCTCAACCGTTAGCAGTGGGTTGGTTTGATCCAGTGCCGCAGCCAGTGATTCAAACGTCATCCATTGTGTAGCGCGTTGCTCCATTGAAGTGGTAACAGTTACATCAACCAGTCGTATATTGGTAAACCCAGCTTTTTGCAGCCAAACCAGCAAAGTATTACAGGTGGGCAGAAACCAAACATTATTCATGCGTGCATAACGACCTTCTGGCACCAAAGTCATACCAGCGTCACCTTCGATCACCAGCGTCTCTAGCACCAGTTCACCACCCGCGCGCAGACACTGTTTTAAGCTGAACAAATGATCAAAGGGTGAACGCCGGTGATAGAACACTCCCAGCGAGAACACAGTATCAAAAGCCTGCATATTAGCTGGCATGTCTTCCAGCGCTAAAGGCAACACCCACACGGGCGGTGCCGGTAAAAAATGTCGCACTGCCCAATATTGCATATTAAACAGCAAATGCGGATCGATACCGATCACCAGACTTGCACCAGCACCCGCCATGCGCCAACAGTGATAGCCATTGCCACATCCAACATCCAACACAATGCGCCCAGAAAGAGGACTGATGTGGGGCAGCAGTCGATCCCATTTCCAGTCGCTGCGCCATTCCGTATCAACATCAAGACCAAACAATTCGAAAGGGCCTTTACGCCACGGGTGCAAAGACATCAATACGGCTTGCAGTTGGGCGCGCTCATTATCATTACATTGACTGGCCTCACCCACTCGCACTTTAGTTACTAACTCTGAGCTGAGCGCTTGCCACTGAGGCAGAACATGCAGTGCCTGCAACCACACCGGAAAATCACCGTGATTTACCGATAACTCAAGCATATGGGGAACTTTTTCCAGCAGCGGTGCCAGCAGTGGCGACTGCAGTCTTTCACACAAAATTTCGTAATTGAGCAACTTATCTTTCGCCATTTATTTCACTGCCACCATCGACGCAAAATTAAAACACTGAAACCATACGGCAAAACTGCTAAAACCGGCCGCCATGATTCTAGCTTCATGATTACGCAAGGTTTCTGGCACCAGAACATTTTCAATAGCAGCACGTTTGCGACTGATCTCGGTTTGTGTGTAACCGTTTTGTTCTTTGAAGCGATGATGTAAATCGCTAAACAAAAAATTGAGCTTGGCATCTTCGAAATAAATTTTTTCAGACAGAATCAGCATACCGCCCGGTTTCATCCCTGCATAAATTTTGCTGATCAACTGTGCTCGTTGCACCAGCGGCACAAATTGCAAAGTAAAATTAAGTACTACTAAGGAAGCATTGCTTATATCCACTTCCAAAATATCTGCGCAGCGCAAGGACACATCAACCTGGCTCGAGCCTGTTCCGATAACTTGTTGGCAACGTGTAATCATGGCCAAAGAGTTATCAATGGCAATAATTTTACAGCCTGTTGCTTTAATATTTTGTTGCATGGAAAGTGTGGCAGCACCGAGTGAACAACCCAGGTCATAACATACCGAATCAGGTTGCGCATAACGCTCTGCCAAAGTACCAATCATGGCAATGATGGTGCCGTAACCCGGCACAGAGCGATTGATCATGTCGGCAAATACATCTGCTACTTTGTCATCAAACACAAAGGCAGTTACCGGGTCGTTATTTTGATAGATAGTATCTTTAGCCGACATTGATACTGCTCATATGCTCAGGAGCATAGCTGTGAAAAATAAAAGAGATTGATAATCGGGCATGGGGAGTTTTGAGTATTATCTGAATATTGGTTACAAGTCCGCTGCTAAATTTCCCTGGCTCACGAGCACTTTACGAATACTGGCTGCCGTTGCAGTAAGTTCATCTGCCGGCATGGCTCTGGCAAATTTAAAATCCAGATCTGCCATGCTGTCGATCGGTATCAGATGAATGTGTGTATGCGGCACTTCTAGACCTATCACCGTTACACCCACGCGTTTACAGGGGATAACTGCTTTTATGCCTTTGGTAACTAATTGCGCAACTTGCATCAGGTGCGCAGCGACAGCGGGCTTTACATCGTCCCAATGATTCACTTCTTCATTAGGAATGACCAACACATGTCCGGCACGAATTGGTTGTATTGTCATGATGCAAAAACAAAACTCATCTTTCCAGACGAAATGACCCGGAATTTCTCCGGCAAGAATTTTAGTAAAGATGCTGGCCATGTTTGTGCTTTTTTAAATGTTGAAATAACAACCAATATAGCATGTAAGTAAATCTTATTTTGAAGATGCTATTTGGCGATAACTGACGCTGCCTGACTGTTTGCTCTTAGAATCTATACACCCCTAATACTAGAATCTGAAAGTCCAACGTAACTTGGTGGTGAAATTGGTGTTAACCGGCAGATACGAACCATCTTCAATTTCCCAGCCCTTATTGAGCACCAAAAACAACACATTGCCCGGGTCAATTTCCCAGCGCAGTCGACTATTCCAGCCGACTGTTTTGCTAACACTGTTGTGCTGCACTAGATTTTGTAACATAAACCGCGGCGTAAGATTGATATCAAGGTTAAGGCGCGTAATGGCAAAATCAAAATCACCTTGGGGTAATTTGGCTTTCACTATTTGATAGTTGACTGCGGTGAATAATTTGGGCGAAGGTCTCAGTTCAACAAAACCTTCTATTTCACGTACTGTGCCGGTCCAGAAATTTCCCCAGCGATAACGAAATTCTCCGCTGAGTAAACGGCCACTGCTGGTTTGTACCCGAAACCGGGCACG
>CAIMTR010000212.1 GCA_903844415.1 uncultured Gammaproteobacteria bacterium | reverse complement strand
GGCGCACTAAACTGCGCCACTGTTACTGGGCTCACTTATTCACAATAATTTCCTTGCTTGTTTCCCGCCTGCCTCAGTGCGATTTTTTTAAAAATTGTGTACGCTATCCTGAAATAACCATACATACCAAAACTTTCCAAAAGGAGTTTCTTAAATGTACTTAAAACTTCTGGAAAAAAATATCAAGCAAGGCATTCTCAACCTCCACCTACACGACGGCCGCTCTTACACTTTTGGTCGTGATGGTGTGGAAGCAAATTGGAATATCAAGGACGAGTCGGCCATTAAAAGAATCGCACGGAATTGGGAATTCGAATTAGGTGAAACTTATTATCAAGGTCGTTGGGACGCAGGAGCTACGGGTTTGCCTGCTCTTCTGGCTGTTTTACGAAGCAATTTTTCGGTGTATAGAACTAACCGTTGGTTACACCCCTTGGTCAAAATATTGCAAGAATGGAACAAAATAAAAATTAGCTATGCTCAGGTATCGCACCACTACGACGTGCCCGAAGCAGTATTCCGTAAGTTTCTTGATCCTGAAATGTACTATTCTTGCGCTTATTTCTCACAGCAAAATTTTTCACTTGCCGAGGCCCAGCAGGCTAAGGCGCGCCACATTGCCAACAAGTTGCTAATACAACCCGGCAACCGAATTTTAGATATCGGTTGTGGTTGGGGCAGCTTAGCTTTTGATTTGGCTGCACAATACGACTGTGAAGTAGTGGGCATAACCTTGTCTAAAGAACAACTCGTCGTTGCAAACAAGGAAAAATTACTGCGCGGTTATAAAAATGTTCACTTCGAATTAGCAGATTATCGCGAGCATCAAGGCACTTTCGACCGGATCGTCAGCGTAGGCATGTTCGAACATGTGGGGCGACCGTTTTACAACACTTATTTCAACCAGATTAACAAGCTGTTGCAGCCTAATGGTGTCGCTCTTGTCCACACTATTGGACGATCAGGGCCACCAGGTGTTACCAACCCGTGGATTCGCAAATATATTTTCCCAGGCGGCAGCAACCCCGCGTTATCTGAAATTACGAGTGCTGTCGAATCCAGCAAGTTACGCGTCAATGATATTGAAGTTTGGCGTATGCATTACGCACTCACATTACAGCATTGGTATGAGCGCTTTGCGCAGAACCGAAATGACATCGCAGCACTGATGAACGAACAATTTTGCCGAGCTTGGGAGTTTTACCTTGCCTCCTGCGAGGCAGCGTTCAGATATTCTGACTTGGTGGTGTATCAGGTACAACTGGCCAAACAACACGGCAGTGTGCCGATCACAAGAGATTATCTGTACCCATCAAATTAATTTCAGCGTAGCCGTTAATGGCTTTATTTTGGGATATTCATTGGGCAAGTGTCGGAGTGAGCATCAGCATCCGACACATTGTTTGAACACTACGGTTCTACTGTGGCAACGCAAACACATACAAGACATTACTGCCTGGACTGTTGTTTAGATTGAGTCGAATAGGGCCCATGGTGCCAGTGTTGAGGCCAGGATGAGACAGATTGTCGCCCGTGATGACAGCAACATACTGACGACCGTTAACCGCATAGGTGATATTGCTGGTGGAGATCGGAGCACCTAGAATGGTTTCCCACAACACTTCACCGCTGTCTGGGTCCATCGCGCGATAGCGTCGATTGATGTCGCCGAGAAAAATCAAGTCGCCCGCGGTAGCCAGTACTGAACTGTTATTGGGGATGCGCCCCGACGGCCACAACGTAATTTCCCCAGTTTCCAGATTTACTCGCGACAGACCATTGAGCTCGTCCAATGGTAAGCCTGGTTCTGGAACTCCGATGCGGCTTTCCGGCATGGCAGGCATAGTTTCGGTGGCTTCACTGGCGCGCGTCATGTTCAGACAGTTGCGAATGTAGGGCACAAAAACCGAATTACGGCCCGGATCATAAGCCGAAGGCCAGTAACTGCGAGTGTTAAAGTAACACACGATTTTATGATCGCCGGGTTTTTCCAGTACCAAGTCCCGATTGATGTGCGTGATGCCTGTGTTGACATCAATATCACTCAAAATAAAGTTGTCGACGTTGGTGGGAAATGGTGTGGCCCAAATAAATTCACCAGTGGCCTTGTCGAGCATCCAGATGCCACCGCCTTCACCAATATTTATCACTACATCACGTTCTTCACCCTTGGCAATATTGGGATTGATCCAGCGTACTTTTTCTGGATCGGGATTGATGCGAGTTCGAACGATGATACGTTCCTGATTCTGGTCTTCATCCCAATCGTCGCCGGGGAGATGTTGGTAATACCAGGCAAGTTCGCCGGTATCGGGATTAATAGCCACGGTGGAATTACTGTACAAATCAGAGGGCGCCAAATAGCCAGTTCCGCCCGCATCACCCTGATGACGATCAGCACGGGTATTTGGGGTGGGATTAGCAATGCCCCAATAAATCAAACCAGTTTGTGCGTCGTAACCGCCGGGCAAACCCCAGGTGGAGGCACGTCGGCTATCTAAAGGAGCTCCGTTCCAGGTATCGAAACCGGGTGGATCAGTTGGGGCCTGGGCGGTGTAAAACTTCCACACCAATTCTCCGGTAAAAGCATCATGCGCAGAAATGTAACAGTTGTTACGTAAACCACCGGTGCAGGTGCCACCAGAAATAACTTTACCCTCAACAACAATAGAACCAGAAGTATGGCCGCGCTCATCCGCTGCTGCTTCCCAGCGCACAGCACCGGTTTTAGCATCGAGCGCAACAATGGTGGAATCTGGCGCAGTGAAATACACCATATCGGCAAAGATCGACAAAGTTTTGGAACGACCACCTCCGCCCGCGCCTGGATTTATATATTCACGTTTGTATTCCCAGATGGTGTCTCCAGTAGTGGCATCCAAGGCTGCCACGTTGGAGCCAGGCAAAGTGATGTACATGATGCCGTTGTAAACCGTAGGAATTGTTTCTGTCATGCCATCAGGCAAGCCTTTGGACCAGGCCATGCCTAGCTGTTTGACATTTTCGCGATTGATTTGAGTAAGAGGGCTAAACCGTTGTGCATCTGGAGTACGGCTATACCAGAGCCAGTCGTTCGGACTGGGATTGAGCAGCATGGCTTCGGTCACCGGAACAAAATTTTCGATACTGGGCATCGAAGCATATTGGTTGCGTGATGTATCAGTGTCAAAACTGTCGTCAGCAACTGTCGCTGCGAGAAAACGCAGATACTCTACCAATGCCGGAAACTGTGCATCCTGGACGGGAGCTGGCGGCATACCCTTGCTGGGATTACCCGTGCGTAAAAACGCAATCAGATTAGTATCATCTTCGTTTGCTATGCGTTTCAAGATAGACGGCGCTAGTTGACCACCTTGCCCATTACCCCCATGACAGTGGGCACAGCTGGCGGTGAAGATGTCCACTCCTGCACCTATGTCCTGTGCTTGCGCGCTGGCGCCCAAAGCAACACTCAACCAGACGAAAAACCAGCGACAATCCACTGAATTAAAAATACCAAATCCTGAATTTCTGCCAATTTTGATAGTGCCACGTACATTAGTTACAACACGCATGTTTATCCCCACAGTTGTATTTTTTTACTTATTTTACTTATT
>CAIMTR010000211.1 GCA_903844415.1 uncultured Gammaproteobacteria bacterium | reverse complement strand
TGTCCCGGGTGAAAGGCGGAATGCGATCATATTGGCTGTCCTTGCTGCTGCTAGCGATCTCAATATTGCCATAACGTGCTGCTTCAACGTTTGCGAGTCGGGAAAACCATCCTGATTCACAATAAACCGCTTTGTGTGCAGGTTTGAGTCCCAGCAAATTAAGTGGTACAGCAGAAAATTGCATTTGCGCGCCGCCGTGGGTGTAAAGAATTTGATAGTTGTCTGGTAGGTTAGCGATTTCACGCACCAACTCATCACAGCGTGCTAATACCGCTTCAAATTCTTTGGAGCGATGACTTATTTCAATCAGCGACATTCCCATATTATTGAAGTCGAGAAATTCATCGCGAATTTTTTGCATAACAGGAACCGGCAGCATAGCCGGACCCGCGCAGAAGTTATAAACAGGATCAGACACATACACCTCGGTTCATGATTGGATATGGAAAGGAATTAAAAAAATTCTGGGAGTAATATTAAATCGACCACACTTTAATAACATGTTCTATCGATTTAATATCACGTAAGGTCTCAACAGAGGGCTGGCCTTCAATATCGATAAGATTGTAGGCAACATCGCTCCGGCTTTTGTTGAGCATGTCGATCACGTTGATATCACGTTCAGCAAGGATCGAAAGTATTTGACCCAACATGCCAGGTACATTCTGGTTAATGATGGCGATACGGTTGGTGCCTGCACTTCGCTCCAGCGCCAGATTGGGGAAGTTGACTGAGTTACGAATATTGCCGTTTTCCAGAAACTCCCGCAGTTGATCGACTGCCATCATTGCGCAATTATCCTCAGCTTCATCGGTACTAGCGCCGATGTGTGGCATGAGTATGGCTTTGGGGTGGCCCAAAATTTCCCGCGTGGGAAAATCTGTGACATAACTAGCTAACCGTCCGATGTTTAAACCTTCCAGTAACGCGTCAGTATCAACAATTGTGTCGCGAGAAAAATTTAACAATACTGCTCCGGTTTTAAAATAATTGATTATTTTGCGGTCAATTAAATTTTTAGTGTTTTCTAATGCTGGCATATGCAACGTCACGTAATCGGAACGTGAAATCAGAGAAGTCAGGTTTTCCTGTTTTTCTACTTGATTGGCCAACCGCCATGCGGAATCAACAGAGATGGCCGGATCATAACCAAGTACTTTCATTCCCAATTGAATAGCAACATCAGCGACCCTGGCCCCAATCGCGCCCAAACCCACAACGCCAATAGTTTTGCCGGCCAGTTCAGTGCCCCTGAAATGTTGTTTTTCTTTTTCGATTAGTTGTTCAAGCTCGGTAGCAGAATATTCACGCTGTATGCTGTTGACCCAGTTAACACCTTGCAGAACTCCTCGTGCTGCCATCAGCAGGCCACACACAACTAATTCCTTTACAGCGTTAGCATTTGCACCGGGAGTGTTGAAAACAACAACACCTTGGCGGGTAAAGTCTGCAACTGGAATATTGTTGGTGCCCGCCCCAGCGCGTGCGACGGCTTTGAGGTTGCTGTTAATATGTTCAGCTCCCAGTTTATGGCTGCGTACCAGAATGGCATCCGCATTGGATACATCTGCAGCAACCAGATATTCCTGGCGCGGAAATCGCAACAAACCCTTGTCAGATATTTGATTGAAAGTTTGAATTTTATACATCGGATGGACTATCCAAAGTTGCGGGATGAACACCAATCGCCTTCCGTTATTGTGGCGCGGCGGGACATTTATACAGACAAATAGTGCAAATTTCCAGCAATGCAACGCGGGTTAGTGAGGTACGGAAAAATTGACAAAACAGGCGAAACAACAGCTAAAAAAACAGCCAAAATCTTGGTATGTCTACTGCATCAGAACTGCTCGCGGAGCACTGTATACGGGCATCACCACGGATACAGCACGCAGACTCAAGGAACATCAAGGCGGGCGTACAGGTGCCAAAAATTTACGAGGCAAAGGACCTTTGCAAATGGTGTACCAACAACAAGTAGTTGACCGCAGCAGTGCTGGTGTTCTGGAGGCACGTATAAAAAAACTTTCCAAAAAACAGAAGGAAATGATGGTCGCAGGCGCTTTAAATTGACCAGAGTAGCTACTACTAAAGCAAGTTTCCCTTCTGTCTGCATTGGTTAACTGCGTATAATTCAATGTTATAAACGCAATCGGAATTACCCCCTTCATGTCAGACATCAAACAGCAGATGCAATTGCTTGGACAACAAGCCCGAACAGCATCCAGAGTCATGGCGGCAGCCGATACGCGCAGCAAAAATGCGGCCTTGATGGCAATTGTGCAATCAATCGATTCAGCTCGTACAACGCTAGCTCTAGCCAATAACAAGGATCTTGTTGCAGGGCGTGCTAAGGGGCTGGATGCGGCAATGCTAGATCGGCTGGAATTAAGCCCAAAACGAGTCGATGCTATGGTTGCTTGTTTACAACAGGTCGCTACATTGAATGATCCGATCGGAGAAATTACCGATATGCGTTATATGCCCAGTGGAATTCAGGTAGGCCGTATGCGAGTCCCATTGGGTGTGGTTGGAATCATTTACGAATCGCGTCCTAATGTTACCGTCGAGGCCGCCAGTCTCTGTTTAAAGTCCGGTAATGCCACCATTTTGCGCGGTGGTTCAGAAGCCATTCATTCCAACACGGCCATTGCTGCTTGCATCACACAGGGATTGCTTGCTGTCGGTTTGCCTGCTGCAGCAGTGCAAGTGGTGGCAACTACGGACAGAGCTGCTGTGCTTGAACTGATTACGATGCCCGAATATTTGGATGTAATAGTACCCAGAGGGGGCAAAGGGCTAATTGAACACATCAGTTGCAATGCCAAGGTGCCTGTCATCAAGCATTTGGATGGAATTTGTCATGTTTATATTGATGACAGCGCAGATCCTGTTAAAGCATTTAATATTGCCTTTAATGCCAAAACTCATCGTTATGGTGTGTGTAATGCCATGGAAACTTTACTAGTAGCAGAATCTATGGCCACTGTAATTCTGCCAAAATTATCTGCGGCCCTTATTAATGCTGGAGTTGAGATACGTGGCTGTCCACATACATGCAAGCTAGTGCCTGGAATCAAAAAAGCAAACCCTGAAGACTGGCACACTGAATATCTCGCGCCCATTCTTTCGATCAAGGTGGTAAGCGGCCTTGATGCTGCAATCGACCATATCAATACTTTTGGTTCGCAGCATACCGACAGCATTGTGACTGAAGACTACGCCCGCGGTCGGCGCTTCCTGCGTGAAGTGGATTCCAGTTCTGTCATGATCAATGCATC
>CAIMTR010000210.1 GCA_903844415.1 uncultured Gammaproteobacteria bacterium | reverse complement strand
GAAGAGCACGGTCAAAAATTTCTAGGAAGTGTGTACAGTGCTTAACCAAAATATCCAGATAGCTTGATGAACCACTCGCTCACACTTCATTTAAAGATTTTGTGTAGCCGTGGCCTGCATTCCCACACGAACCACAACAGCAAAACTAACAACAAGGAGAACCAACCCATGAATAAAACCCTGTCTTTGATACTTACCACGCTGACTATGGTGCTGTGTTTGAACACCGCAAATGCCGACCAGGCCTCCGACCGCGAGGAAATCCATGCCCTGCTTTGGAAGTATACCCGCGCACTCGACACCCTCAATGCGGATGCTTATGTGTCGGTTTACGCAGAGGATGGAGCATTCAAGTCTGGTGCAACCTCATTAACGACTGGCCATGACGCGTTACGCGAGATGATCGATGGTGTGAAGAAAGGTCAGGAGGAACGCGCTAAGGCCGGTAACCCAGTCGGTGCGATGTACCACATGACGATGGATTCCTGGATTGAGTTTGTCGATACGGATCATGCGCGGCATCATTCGTACTGGCAGACGGTGTTTGGACCCGCCAAACAAGGTGAAACGCCACGTGTCGCTGCTGCTGGGTACGGCATCGATGACTTAGTGCGAGTAGACGGCAACTGGCTGATTAAACTGCGTAATGTTGCGCCATAACTCGTACTCAGTTGTCTTTCCTGTCAGCAAACATCCAGCTCGGCTGGTATGGCAGCTTTGCATGTTCTAGACACGCGTTATGCGACCCAGCTTAACAGCCTTGGCGAGCGCATTGTCGAACCCTTCGGCGATCAAGAGCACCTTGGTGTATTGCGCACCGGTGGTTTTGTCTCCGCTACTGTTGGCAACAACGGTGCTTGGAATCCATACACGGAGTTGTTGCTCGACCATGAACTGGACAACAATATGACCAGCCCACTTGACGACCGTACTTCTGTCTTCTGTGCTCTGGCGTACTGGTTTGGCTCGCTTGCTGGGGCCCTGCAAGCGCATCTCGGTGGAATACCAGCGTTCAGAAAGCCGGCATGGTGCGCGCGAACGTGACAACTTTCTAGTTGTTGCAGTAATTGATTTCTGAGACGGGACCAGTAGTAATTTCCACATCACTTGTGGCGCCGATGCAGTAACTTATAGTCAGCCACAGGAATTATTGTTTCTCTGCTTGTTGCTCCACCGCTCGCTCTCCGGACAGTATGTTCGCCATGCCGTAGTTTCCTTCAGTGCAGGCATATTCGAACAGCAAAGCATTGAGGTTGGTCAACGGATACACTCCTTCCCACGGTTCGGCCCAAGTCTGTGGATCTTCCACCCGAAATCTATATTCCACTGTGTCGTCATCAAGTCGAGTGAGCCATTCGGTAACGTGCATGTTGGCAGTTGCATTGCGCCAAGCGGTGTTGTCATTGAAACCAGTGGTTTCGATGACGAGAGTCGCACCCTCCCAACGACCAGTAGAGTTGCCAATCCATTGCGGCAGACTATCAGTAACAATTCGACCATCGGTCGGAATGATACGTGGGTCACCCATTTCGCCCTGAATGATCACATAGCCCGGACTTTGAAATATTTGCAAATTGCTGTTGTAGCCACCCGGCAATATAGGCGGCAGAGTGCTGGGCCACACAATGCAGCGTTCGGTGAGAGAGCGATTTTCGGGGCCGTCGAACTCGTGCCCAAGACGTGCCTGTGCCCGCTCATCGCGCCGTGTTATGGCAGCCGGAACTAACGGGGGAATTCGGCCATTGTTCGGGATAATAATGATGGAGGTGCGCAGGTTTGGAGAAGTAATACCTTCGTTCGCACTTAAGGCGTAAGTGCCAAAGTCATAATGTACATCTGCTTGGGTTCCGGGTTCAGTTTCGTCATCCTGATTTACTTCTTCGAGGCGCTGCAGCTGAAAAATTTCCGCTTCGGCAGGGGTAAAGTACTCTTTGGTTCCTAACTCTTCTGGTCGCTCGAGCGGTGCAATCGTGAACTCGGTGTAGGCTCCCGCTAGATCGGGTTCTCCCCATGCTGTCTTGCGCTGTTCCTGCGCGCATGCATGCAATGGCGCAGTAAGTACGATGAGTGTGGCCAATAAACTGACCAAATAAGTAGGTTGTGTATGTTTCATCTGAGCTTCACCGTTGTAAAGTAAGATTCAGCAATTGTTATAATTTGGTTTTTTCATTGCGTTTCTTCATTGCACTTCTTCATTGCGCTTCTGGCTTTCGCAAATACCCATATAATTTTTCTTCCGCGAATGGTTCGCACTTGAACTCCAACAAGCGGAAATCCTTATCTACAATACGATAGAGCGGCATGCTAATTTTCCAAGGCTGTGCAAATACTGTGGCATCAATAATAGTTGCCTCGTATAAGACATGGTTAGGGCCAAGCGGTGTATAACTTTCCGTGATGCGGGCATTTGCGCTTGCATAATTACCTGCGCGGTCGAGCCAAGTTAGACCATTTAAGCCGCTTACTTCCACTAGCAAGGTGTCGCCATCCCACCGCGCATTCGACCAACCCATCCAACTGTCGAGTGGTGCCTCCTCTGTACCACCTACATCAATACGACGCAGGCCGGTGGCAAACTGATAAACCATTACAATCTCGTTAATATTCTGAAATATCTGGAAGGGATAAGGCATGTAGGTGGAACGTGGCACACCACCCAAATAACATTTGCCTTCGGGGTCTTCGAGCAGGCGCGCCGTAAAATTGCGATCCCGCTGGGCTTTTGCTTCAGGCAAATAAGGTATGGTTCCGCCTGCAACGACCCCCATACCAGGTGGCACTGCAAATTGTGCGCCTAACGCAGGTAATACCGCAGCAGCAGCCACATGAGGTTCGATATTCCAGTGCGCACTGTTTAAGGTTTGCCAGACACCGCTGAAATCAGGGTGACCGTCACTTGCGCGTGGAAATTCGGCCAAGGGACCCGCGGCATACACTTGCTGTGCTGCGAGTAATATCAGGAGAAATAAGGGGATAAAAAACGGTTTCATGGTGAAGTCACACTCGCGCCAGGAGCACGCGAACCTTCGAAAAATAACGTCCTGCCATCAGCAAAAGCAATGTCGCGACCCACGGCTTTATTGGAACCGTCGCGCGCCTGATAACCAGTAACGCTTAGTTCAGAACCTACTGGAATCGACGCCTTGGTCACACCACGACGAACCAGTGCATTTGGGCTGCCGCCTTCGATCATCCAGGTTACCGAAGCACCACTGGCATCGACTACAACGATGTGAATCCACGAATGTGGATTAATAAGTTCAACTTTCGCCACGGTACCTTTGAATGAGACCGGATGGCTGGAATCAAACTCTGTTGAAAATGCGTGATGAGCTTGCACGTGAACAGTCATCAAGACCATCAGTGTGAAAAATAATAGCGGGCCGAGCTTTGTTGATCGCATGTAATCCCCCAAGCATTTAACATGAAGTATCTAACATGGTCAGTGTTTAACATTTACAGGCGCATTTCGTGATCTGATGCCAGATTTAGCCAACTGCACAATGTGACTGCAACACTTCCTGAATACCCGTTCAGGATGCAACCACTATTTGAATCTGTCAATGGACAAAAACGTACACACTATACGGATTTTCTCAAGGAGCTAGTAACACGACATAAAAGCCCTCGATCCAGCGTCCGTGCCAATTTGGTGATTTTTGCCTCCCACACGTCCACCCCAGTAACAGCAATAAGCTACATAAACTTGCAATTTTACTGGCGACATTGTTTCGACTATCTGGTAAAAAGCACAACTTGTTTTTAATGGCATTAACTAAGGGGAGTCCAGCATGGCCATAATCACTATCGACGGTACACAGTACGATTCAGATAAATTATCGGATCAAACAAAGAATCAGCTTATGAATTTGCAGTTTGTGGATAATGAACTGAAACGTTTGCAATCAAAGGCCGCTATCCTAGAAACTGCACGCCAAGTTTATGTGCGCGCACTGAAAGAAACTTTGGGTTTGTAATCTCCAGCGGCAATGAATCCACCGGATATTCATTGCCGCTATTGTCCTTCCAGTTGTTTGCGCCGCGCTGCTTGGGCCTCATCTAATACAGCACTAGTCGCTTTAGCAGCTTCCAAAGCATCAAGCTGAGCTTGCGGGATGATTCCCTGAGGAGCATTGCTGTCAAGCTCGACGACTGGTGGTGTCGCTCCTGATTCACTCTGCGGCACGGGTTCGGAGCAGGCCGCCAAGCACAGGCCACAGCTAAAAAATACAATAGTGCTTATCTTATTCATTGTTGTTCCTACCTCGAAAATAGAGCCACCCGTAACTTAAAAAAAAATCATCCAACCGTTAGGCAATGGGGATTGGGATAACGCTGCTTATGTCGTTATAAAATATGTATTAATCAACTGCCTCAGTGTTGGCATTATAGACAACAACAACAATCCTGCCATTACCAGATTAAATATTTGCATGTATTGAGGCTTGTTCAGCACATGTTTTAGTGCAGCGCCAAACACCAGCCAAGAGCCTGTACAGGTGAATGATGCCAACATAAAAGTGCCGGCAATCTGTAGTAGCTGGAAAGTCTGCCCTTCACCGGCATTCAAGAATGTAGCAACCCCACTGGTTGCCATCATCCAAGCTTTGGGATTAAGCCATTGAAACAACGCTGCTTGCACAAAATTAAGTGGCAAGCGATTTGACCCATCCAATCCCTTTGGAACAGTAGTGGCAATACGCCAAGCCAGAATTAGCAGATAAATTAAGCCTGCAATTTTGATGACTTCATGAATATGTGGATAGCGGGTAAATAGCAGTCCAAAACCCGCACCTACTACTAACACCATAAAGGTAAATCCAACCGCAATACCAACCAGATGTAGCAGGCTGCGCTTTATGCCGTAGTTAAGTCCGGAGGCAAGCATCATCACGTTGTTAGGCCCGGGAGTGATGCTAGTAGAAAACGTGAACAACAATAAAGCCTGAGATATTTCCAGCATAAAAATTCGAATTCCGCCTAGTTGCTAAATTTTTTATTCATCCAGCACACTGCGTACTGGCAACATAAGATGGCGGGTTTTACCATCAGAAAATTCGAGAATAATTTCCACTTCGGAGCCGACAGCCAAGTTTGCATTCACTCCATTCAACATCAAATGCAAACCACCCGACTCTAGCAGCAGTGAACCGTGCGCAGGAATTATGGACTTCATCACATGCTGCATTTGCAACAGCCCATTTTGATTTATGGTGGTGTGCAACATGATATTGTTTGCTACAACTGAAGTAGCACCGGTCAGCTCTAGTGCAATATCACCTGTATTGCTGAGTTTCATGTAAGCAGAAATGGTGTTTACACCGGGCAGTGGGCCACGCACGTAAGCATCTTCCACTATAAGATCAGCAACAGCACAGCTTGCCCAATTTGACAAAAATAAAAGATAGAAGAGTTTAAATTTGTTATTCATATATGAAAATCTCAATAGTTTGATCCAACAAATATAGATCAATGTCATGACCAAACTATTTTGGAATTGTGATCAATATGTTGGGAGTGCCTGCAATATTCAAATTACCCCGCAAACGATAACCTCCAACCGCTTCTCGCATGGTTTTGTAAATCCAACGCCCTTCTTCATCGGTACGTGCATTGATCAGAAAAGTCGCTTCCAATTTCTGAATGCGCTGGGCAATATCAGCCAGTCGTGTCAGCATTTCCAGGCTTTGTATGGAGAGCTCAGCCGGATCAAGCTCAATCATCTCCACTTTTGTAAGCCGTGCTGTTGCCAGACGTTCACGTGCAGCAGACAGTTCAGCCCTATCCGGGTTTAGTCGAGTGGCGCGGGCCAGCAAACTTTCGGCTTCGTTATACAAACCCTGGGCCGTCGCAGCATCGGCCAAACTTATATAACGTAATACAATTTCTTGAATACCTGCCAGTGCCACAGCATTACCTGAATCTAGCTCCAACACTTCTCGAAAACGGTCATAGGCATTATCGCCAGCAGGTAACATCAGTTTGTTGTTTTCCAGAGCAATACTTGCAGAATAAAGCATGTCGGCCAGGATGCGTGCACGCTGAAATTCACCTGCATTACTTTGTACTGGTTCTGGCACGACGGGGGGAGGTACGCTTGGTATGTAAACCGTTTCTTTTATTGGAGCAGTACAGCCTGCAAGCAGTAAATTTATTACCAGTAAGCAACAACCAACTCGAAACATTGAAAATCTTTGCATCGTTACTTATCCCAGAATTCGCTACTGTTCATGACAACAAACCAGAAAATGGCAGATATTCTACCGTGTCTCCAACCTTGACTGTGGTGTGTATTGGGACGATTGCCAGCCCGTCCGCCCAAGACAGAGACGTGAGCACACTGGAACCTTGATCTGCAAAAGCTTGTGCCACCAGCCCTTGGCCTTCTTTTACCAGCCGCACACGCAAAAATTCCTGCCGACTACCAGCTTCGTCAACACTGAACCCTGCTCTTACCGGGAACGAGGGCAATTGGATATTAGTCGCACCTTGCATACGCAATAGATATGGACGCACCAAAATTACAAAAGTGACAAATACAGCAACGGGATTACCGGGTAAGCCAAAAAATGGTTTGTCGTCGATTCGCCCAAAGGAAAACGGTTTGCCGGGTTTGATCGCCAATTTCCACATGCTCAGCACACCCATGTTTTCCACTGCTTGCCGCACATGATCTTCAGCGCCTACCGAAACTCCACCTGTCGTAATAATACAATCGGCCTGTGTAGCTGTCCGTAGAGCAGCTTCAGTACTGGCGAGCGTATCTGCAACAATACCAAGCTTAAGCACATTCATCCCTAGCCTCGCCAGCAAACCGGCTAAGGTATAACTGTTGGAATCATAAAGTTGACCTGCTTGTAAAGGCGTACCCGGGGCAACCACTTCATCACCAGTGTTGAGAATAGCAATTGTCAACGGCTTGAATATTTTGACTCGGCTAATCCCGAGTGAAGCCAGCAAACCCTGATCCTGTGCCTGTAATCGATGACCCTTTGGCAGCACTTGGGTAGAGATGGCGATGTCATGGCCCATGCGACGAATATTTTGTCCTGGCTGCGGATTTTCATTGATAACAATAATGTTATCTTCAATCTGGGTGTTTTCCTGCATGACAACTGCATCAGCACCGAAAGGCAGCGGCGCCCCTGTATAAATACGTGCGACCGTGCCGCGCACCAGTGGCTGTCCCGGATGTCCTGCAGCGATGGTTTGACTCAAGGGCAAACGTGATTGTGCACTAGCCAGATCCTGAGTGTTTATGGCATAGCCATCCATCGCAGAATTATCGTACGCAGGGACATTCATCTCCGAGCGCAGTGCTTGTGCAAGCACACGACCCAACGCTTCTACCAGTGGCACTTCCACCACAGTTGTGCCGGAGCGAACATCACTAAGTAAATGCTCAAGTGCATCAGCAATAGGAATTAATGGTTTGGACATAACTAAGTTGATCAAGACAATGGAGTGTCTTTACGCCTCACGGTTGTTTTGGCATGTGAACCAGAATCTGCTGGCTTGCTTATTTTGCTTCTCAGCTTTCCCTTAACTTTACTTTTGACCTTACGCTTAGTCGCAGATGATCTGCCTTTCGTGGTGGCGGAAGGCACTTCTGTGTCAGCGTTTGGCTTAGCTGGTATCGGCTGTGCATGTTCAATACCATAAATATCCTCAATCAAAACGGTTAATTCAGCGACCCGCGACCTCTGTTTGATACCAAATGTTTCAAACACACGCTGGCTACTGAGAACTGTACTGGCAATAAACGGTTTACGAACTGGGCATTTAGTAATTTGAAGTGCGGGTAACACAGTAGCAAGCTGGGTATCAAACTGAGCGGCAATCTGTAAAAAATTGCTGACAAAAATATCTAGGCTCAAGGGTTGTGAAGCGCAGTAGTGATAAGTACCCCAGACCTCTGCTGCACAATCGACTTGACGAGAGATTGCCAGCAAAACGCGCGCCACATCACTGGTGGGAGTCGGGCAGAAACGATGATTCATCACTTCTAATTTGCCACTGTTCTGCTTGCAGGTGGCAATATACTGCCTGAAAAAATCGTGGTTAGGTGTGCCAAAAAGCCAGTCAGTGCGAACAATTACATGATTTGGAAGAACATCCCGTATTGCCCTTTCTCCGGACCACCTGCTTTGCCCGTAATGACTACTGGGGTTAGTGGTGTCAGTTTCTACATAGGGATGTATTTTTTTTCCGTCGAACACATACGCGCTGGAATGATGCACTAAGGGTAAATTCAGTTGTTTACACACTTCGGCCAGCGTGGACACACCACTGCTGTTAAGAATGTCACATTCCTTGGCAGCTTCAGGATCACTCTCAGCCATTTCTAAATCAGAGTAGGAAGCCAGATTAACAATCTGGCTGGGTTTGCAACTCACACAAGCTTTGACAACTTCCGTGCGCTTGAGCAGATTCAACTCACTGGTAGCAAGCGCCAGATATTCCACACTCTCACTTTGCAGCAGACCAATTAACGCCACACCCAAATTGCTGTCGGCTCCGAGCACTAGTAACTTCACAACGCTTTCATTTCCTCACTAACTGCTAGGGTTAGCAGTTGTCTATCAGAACGGTATGTCGTCGTCAAAACTGTCCATTTCCGCAGGGGGTGGCTTCTGCGAGCGTGTATCGGAACTACCTTTGTTGGGGCTTGGAGTGTTATTGCGTGGAGCGGACTGATAGGAACCAGCATTGTCAGAATCGCTGCCGCCACCGCCTTTGCCATCCAACATCTGCATCTGATCGGCAATAATTTCAGTGGTGTAACGCTTTACGCCATCCTGCTCCCAGGCGTTGGTACGAAGACTGCCTTCAACATAAATCTTGGATCCTTTCTTGACGTACTCCGTTACGACTTCAGCCAAACGCTGGTAAAACACCACACGATGCCATTCGGTACGCTCCTGTTTCTCCCCGGTATTTTTATCTTTCCAGGTTTCGGAAGTTGCCAAAGTGACATTGGTGACTGCACCGCCATTAGGCATATAACGGGTTTCCGGATCTTTTCCGACATTACCTACTAGAATTACTTTATTTACGCCTCTGCCTGCCATATTGACCTCCATATGCTGGTTATTTCGAGCTCTTTTTGTGAGTTCGGGATAGCAGTCAGTCTAGCATTAAACTCAAAAATTTCGACCAAATTTAAGCCTGAAGGTTATAATCACTGGTTCATATTTTTCCTTTCAAAAAACCCAGCAGCAGCCAGTAACCATGGATAAAATCACCGTCAGGGGTGCGCGCACGCACAACCTGAAGAACATTGATGTCACTATTCCCCGCGATCAGTTAGTGGTCATTACTGGCTTGTCCGGTTCGGGTAAATCGTCCCTTGCCTTCGACACGCTCTATGCCG
>CAIMTR010000209.1 GCA_903844415.1 uncultured Gammaproteobacteria bacterium | reverse complement strand
GTCTTGCAAATTCGATAGCCACCAAATCAACCACTACTGCAACTTATACGAGCTGCCTTGGTTAAATCTAGCTCGACCTGCAGATTTGTCCACTGCCGACCACAATATAACGATGCATTTTAGTTACAAAACGCGCTTTACTGGGAATCATTGTTGGAACAACTACACGGCAAATGAAGATCTCAGTCGATTCATACTTTAAATTTACGGAATCTGGCTATGCAACCCACTGACATTCACCTGCATAAGCGTACTGCCATTTTGGAACTAAAGTTTCCGGATGGCGGTATTTACACTTTACCGGCAGAATTTTTGCGGGTGTACTCCCCTTCCGCCGAAGTGCGTGGTCATGGTCAAGGGCAGGAAGTGCTGCAAACTGGCAAACTCAATGTAAAAATTAATCGCATTGAGGCAATTGGCAATTACGCTGTGCGCCTGCATTTTGACGACGACCATAATACTGGCATTTACACTTGGGACTATCTGCGTGAACTTTCTCTTACACAAGAGACCCTCTGGGAGCAGTATTTACACCGCCTGCAATCCGCCGGCGAACGCCGCGAACCCAAACAATCAGGTGTGCAGATAGTGAACATCATGGCACTAAAGCCGCATTGAGCCTCACTATTTTTTTGAAAATACCGGAGTCCACTTTGCCATTTCGCCAAAAATCCCTACCCTGCGCGAGGAGCTTGCTGTTCATGTCAAGTATGCCTTTGTTGGCATCAGAAACGATTGAAGAGATCAGGTTCGTCGGTATCACGCCAGGCGCTGCTTCTACTCTAGCGCTACGCAAAGTTCCATATGCGCTGATCTGGAAGCCGCTCGCACGCTGGATCTGAGCGACTACATGAACAATCGGCTTGGCAGTACAATGAACATCCAAATGTGACGGGCTACTCCATGAATGACACCCACAAACCTGATACGACCACCCATTTCGGTTACCAGGAAATACCAATTGCCGAAAAATCTGGATTGGTTGGCAAGGTCTTTCATTCTGTCGCGCACAAATACGACCTAATGAACGACGTAGTTTCGCTTGGCACTCACCGAATTATCAAGAGATTTACTGTTGAGCTCAGTTCTATACGTCCTGGTCAACAGGTTTTGGATCTGGCGGGTGGTACTGGCGATTTCAGTCTGTTGTTTGCACCACTGCTCGGAAACACAGGCCATGTAGTCCTAGCCGACATCAATGAATCCATGGTGCGAGTAGGTCGCGATCGCATCATCGATACCGGTAATCCGGGTAACATCACATATACCCTTGCCAACGCTGAATCTTTACCATTTGCCGATAACAGTTTTGACTGCATTTGTATTGCTTACGGTCTGCGTAATGTCACTGACAAAGACGCGGCATTACGATCCATGCTGCGTGTCTGCAAAAAAGGCGGCAGAGTATTGGTGCTGGAATTTTCCAAACCGCGTTCAGCACTAGTTGGCAAAGCCTATGATGTTTATTCCAAACTGTGGCCACTGGCCGGCAAGCTAGTGTTGGGGGACAGTGCCAGTTATCAATATCTGGTGGAATCGATTCGGATGCATCCAGATCAAGAAACGCTCAAACAAATGATGCTGGATGCGGGGTTCGACCGGTGCTACTACCACGATGTGATGGGTGGCATTTGCGCGATTCATATCGGGCACAAGGATTAATTTGTGTCTTTTTCTTTGCTACAAAATACTATGTTGCTACCTGCCGAGTTGGCACTCAATCAGCTATTAGTTCTTGATGCCGCCACGCCTGCGCGTTTGTCAAAGTTACGAGGGCGCACTCTTGCAGTCCATATTTCGCAACCTACACTAACGCTTTATGTAAGTATCACCGGCGATGATTTACATCTGAGTTCAATTTTTGAAGGCCAACCGGATGCAACTGTACATGGCCCTCTTACTGGTTTATTAAAACTATTGGCAAAAGGTGCCAGCACTACAAATTTGTATTCCTCTAAAGTGGAGATACGGGGTGATACCGGTTTTGTCCAAGCGCTGCAAGCCTTGTTGCTGGACGTTGATGTGGACTGGGAATTTCAACTCGGCAAGTTTATTGGTGACATTCCAACACATGTTTTTAGCACCGGCTTAAAACAGAGCTCAGACTTCATCCGCTCAAGCGGTTTTAGGATCAAACAAAATCTGCAAGATTATCTGACCCACGAAACTTCTTTTTTCCCGAAAGCCCACGAACTCGAAAATTTTTATGCAGCCGTTACTGAGTTGAGCTTACGTGTTGATCGCTTGCAAGCTAAAATAGACTACTATAAAAGCAGAAAGAATAATTAACAGCAGGTAATGTTTTTCACCACTCAATCAATTACACAGTACCAACACCAGAATTATCACTAAGAAATAAAAAAATGAAAAAAATAAATTTAATTTCTGCACGCTCTCTCGCCATGTTGTGCATTTTGCTACAAGTTACCTCGCTCAGCAGCGCCACAGAAAATTCAACCACACCAATGCTCGCCTATCGAGTGACGAAAATATTAAGCGACGGGGCAGGTATTGATGCAACACTAAATATACGTTTTCTTGAAGGGTTCCTAGAGAACGAGCGCGAAATCGCTGAAATTCGTTATAGCAAACTCATCCATGGGAATGAATATATGGGGGCTTACAATTTGCAGTTTGATCGACGCGGGCAAAGTGGATCTGAACATAGATTATGGCAACAGGTTCGCCATCAATTTGTTTTGCCTAACAGCGCCTTTGAAAGCTCAGCCCGCATTGAAGAGCGTTATTTTAGTAATAGTGCCAAATTTGGCACCAGGTTGCGGGTACTTAATCGCTGGATAAAAAATCTGCCTTTGCAGAATCAACTACGAATTGGCCATGAATTGGTATACAACTTGACCGATATCTCTGCCTCCACCCAGCGTGGAGCAAGCCAAGATCGCTTGATCGGCAGTCTCAATCACACCTTGCCCAATGGCAACCGATGGGAATTGGAATATCAGCTTCGATACGTACACAACCCCATATCAGATAACAGTATTGTGCATCAACTACAGTGGATGTACGTGTTTGTCCTGTAGTGTTGAACTAAGGATTGCTTTGCTGTAACTGCGGCGCTCAATGTTTGTGCATTCGAATCCACTGATCACAATAACAAAATATTTTTC
>CAIMTR010000208.1 GCA_903844415.1 uncultured Gammaproteobacteria bacterium | reverse complement strand
GTGTAGTGGCTGCGGTTGATACGACTGCCGCCGTACAGACAAAAACGGCTGCGGTAGCCGATCTAAATACTGCTATGCCCGTGGTTGGTGGAGAATACAATCCCTCCGAGCTTTCCCGTACCGCCAGTTTGGATAGTACCCTTGATGCTGCTGCACTTACCCGCTTGCAAGATGCCGTTAATCAGGAGTTCTTAGATGCACCAGTAGCCCTGGAAATTCCGGTCAATTATTCACCCAAATTACTAATTGATCAGGATTAAGGCAGCTATAAAAAATGCTTGTATAAATATTGATCAGTAAAAGAACCGGCGCAAGTCGGTTTTTTTTTAGATGTTGCGGCAAGAGGAATTATAAAGTTTAAGATTTGGCATATGGAAAGAACAAAAACCTCGCAATGTGATAATGATTAGGTTTGAACTTAATGGGTGAGAAATTCGAAGTTGAAACTGAATCACTACTTAACACTGTACACATTGTTAACTCTTATATTTTCTTTTACGAAGAGTTGGCTTGAAGTTTTTCCTGATAACCCCAATCATTCAGTTCTCTCGCGAAGGAGTACGTAGATGCTTAACAAATTCATTAAAATAAAGTCCATTAAAGCTATTTCCTTGATGCTCGCACTAAGTCTGCCGGCTGGCTTGTTGATGGGCCAAGCTCTGCCTGATTTCACGGTGCTGGTAGAAAAAAATGCACCTTCAATTGTTAATGTGAGTACGACATTGGCTGCGCCGGAGGCTCGCACTGAAGACCGTGCAAATCTGGATGAGCTGCTCCGTCGTTTCTACGGCGATCAGGCTCCGCAACTGGATTTGCCACAACCAAATGAAGAGCAGGAGTCGCCTAGTGCTACTGGTTCTGGCTTCATTATTTCCGCTGATGGGTACATTGTTACTAATCATCATGTAGTGGACACTGCAACAAGCATCACCGTTACTCTTAACGATCAGCGTGAATTTACAGCCACAGTGGTAGGGTCGGATGAACGATCTGATCTGGCCTTGTTAAAAATAGATGCAACTGATTTGCCCGCAGTAAAACTAGGTGATTCCAGTAAGCTTAAAGTAGGCGAATGGGTGCTGGCAATCGGTTCACCTTTTGGTTTGCAGTATTCAGTTACTGCAGGGATTATCAGTTACATGGGGCGTAGTTTGCCCACAGAAGGTAGCAATTATGTTTCCTTTATACAGACCGACGTGGCTATCAACCCAGGCAATTCAGGTGGGCCTTTGTTTAATCTGGCCGGGGAAGTCATTGGCATCAATTCACAAATTTTTTCTAATTCAGGCGGGTCAATCGGATTGTCGTTCGCCATCCCGGTGGATGTGGCAAAAAATGTAGTTGCCCAATTACGAGAAAACGGTAGTGTCAGTCGCGGTTGGATGGGGGTTGGTATCGAGGATGTCAGTCAGGAACTCGCTCAAGCATTCAATCTGGAAACACCGCACGGAGCTCTTGTAAATCGCATTTTAGACGGAGGGCCAGCGCAAGCGGCTGGGTTTCAAGCTGGCGATATTATTGTTGAGTTTAATGGTCAAGCCATTCGAACCAGTGCAGATTTGCCGTATTACGTTGGTTTAGTCATGCCAGGAACTAAAGTCCCAGTAAAAATTGTCCGTGAGGGTCAATCCCAAGCGCTAGACATGAAGGTTGGGAGTTTAGGTGAGGCGACGACGTTAGCAGCAGCTTTCCCTGCTCTGACTAGTAATCGCTTGGGGTTGGTGGTAGCGGAAATTGATCAAAAAACCATGCAAGCGCTAGGTATCGAGCATGGTGTGCTCGTGCAAGAAGTCGAAGGCGCAGCAGCTGCAGCACAAATAAAACCAGGCGACATCATTGTGGCGCTTAATAATGTAGATATCACTTCACCGGCAGATATCGAACGTGTATCGGCGTTGTTGCCCGTCAACCGCGTTTTACCCGTCTTGATTGCACGTAATGAACAGTTGTCATATTTCACCATCACACTACCTGAGTAAAGGTGCCGTAACTATTGTTCATATATGGCAAGGAGCTGATTTAGCAGGAAAAAGTGTGAACAAGTTACATGGCGGCTATGGCTAGATTAAGTTACACTTGCGCGCTTTTTTTATTCCTCCAGATAATATTCCGCCAGAGTGTAAGTAGTCCGTGAGTGATCTCAGT
>CAIMTR010000207.1 GCA_903844415.1 uncultured Gammaproteobacteria bacterium | reverse complement strand
CTGCTGCTGCCATTGGCGCTATGAAATTGTCGCTAAGATCTTTGGTGCCAGACTCTGGTCGGGTTGCCATTGGATCTACACTAATTTCTTCCGTTGGTCTTTGAATGCTAGTTTGCAGATCATCACGATTTCCACGCTGTCTTTGGCGAGGTGGACGACCACGTTTGCCTGCAGGCCGTTTGCTTCCTCCTACTTGATCAGAGACTGTGTTTTCAGTCATTAATTCCGGAAGCTCCTGCGAAATTTCGGTATTACCGAGAGTCGCATTTACAAGGCCAGGTTGTTGCTCACGATTGCGATTTTTGCCGCCACGACGGCGTCGCGCACCATCTCTGCGTTGACTATTATCCTCTTCAGTTGCGATGGCAGTAGATTTAACTACGGCTTCAGCAGCAACAGGTGGTCGGTTTTTATCATTACGCTCCGGTCGATCGGATCGATCTCCTCGTTCTGGCCGGTCTGTGCGGTCAGGACGTTTTCTGCCATGCCGATCTTGGCGATTGGAAGTTCGTGTGGTGGTCGTTGTAGATGTTGCCTTGCTTACATTAGCTTCTGTTTCGGATCCAGAAAAAATAGCCAGAATACTGCCCCAAAACCCTGATTTTTTAACTGCGGCAGGTGCTGCTACCAGACTCTTCATAGGCGCAGGTGTGGCTTGTAGGCGTGTTGTTTGTACTGCTGGCACATCGGCTACTACAGGTGGTCTTGGTTGTTGAGCTTCAGTAACTAATTCTTCATCTATATTGATTTCATAACTACGTTCACTAGAGTCAGTGCTGATATTTTGAATATCAAAATGTGGCGTTTCTAGGTGGACACTGGGAATAATCATGACACGTTTATGACTTTGAACTTCGATCGCTGTTATGTCTTCCCGTTTTTCGTTGAGCAGATAAGTACCAACACTTATAGGCACAATTACACGAATTTCCTTCGTATTGTTTTTGTTGGCCTCTTCCTGCAAGAGTCGCAAAATCGATAGCGACAGAGATTCAATATCGCGAATACTTCCTTGACCGCTGCAACGCGGGCAAACCGTAGCACTGGTTTCTCCTAGTGATGGCCGCAAGCGTTGACGCGACATTTCAAGTAAACCAAAACGTGAAATTTTGCCAACCTGAACTCTAGCGCGATCGATTTCCAGCGCATCCTTGACCCGGTTTTCAACATCACGCTGATTTTTCTGTGACATCATGTCAATGAAATCGATTACCACGAGTCCACCCATATCACGTAAACGCAACTGCCGGGCTATTTCATCTGCTGCTTCAAGATTTGTGACCAACGCAGTCTCTTCAATATCAGATCCCTTGGTCGCCCTAGAAGAGTTAATATCGATTGAAATGAGTGCTTCAGTGGGGTCAATTACGATAGAACCACCGGAAGGTAATTTTACTTCACGCTGAAAAGCAGTTTCTATCTGGGTTTCGATTTGGAAGTTGGTAAACAGTGGCACCGATCCGGTGTGTAACTTGATACGGCTTTCAAATTGCGGCATTACTTGTCTAACGAAGGAGATAGCGTCATCGTAAGTGGCCTGGGTATCCAGAATAACTTCGCCGATGTCTTGGCGTAAATAATCACGAATGGCACGCAAGATAACGTTGCTTTCTTGAAACAGAAGACAAGGAGCGGCTAGTTCGGAGCTGGCTTTGGTTATCGCGGTCCAAACCTGAATAAGGTAATTAAGATCCCATTGCAGTTCTTCTGCGGCTCGACCGACACCGGCAGTCCGAATGATAATACCCATTCCATCCGGTATTTGCAGTGAGTCCATTGCTTCGCGTAATTCAGTACGTTCTTCCCCCTCAATCCGGCGGCTTATACCCCCTGCACGTGGGCTGTTGGGCATTAGTACTAAGTAGCGGCCAGCCATACTGATCAAGGTGGTCAGAGCCGCACCTTTATTACCGCGTTCTTCTTTTTCGACTTGAACGATGACCTCTGTACCTTCCGCTATTACATCGCGAATGTTGACGCGGCCATGTTCGGAAACATTTTTCCTGAAATATTCACGTGCGATTTCTTGGAGTGGCAGAAAGCCGTGGCGATCAGCACCATAATTGACAAAAGCTGCTTCGAGGCTTGGCTCGACGCGTGTAATTTTGCCTTTATAGATGTTGGATTTTTTCTGGATGCGATTGCGATTTTCGATATCAAGATCGAACAGGCGCTGTCCATCAACTAGAGCTACGCGCAACTCTTCTTTTTGAGTTGCATTTACTAGCATTCTTTTCATGGTTACTTTTTTCCCTTAGTTAAACTGGGCTAAAGAAGCAACTAGAAAAATAGAATTTATGTGAAGATATAGACCTAACTTCTTGATTTAGAGCTATTTTATCAAACTAAAACGAGCAGAATTTATTTTGACTGCATGTTGGTTGCGCATATCCACTTTGACTTGTACCTTCCTCAAGAACGTAGGTGAGGAGGTTACTGTTACCGTAAAATTATGCCGGAAACTGTCGTTTGCTCTATGGCGCTAGCTTATTGCCTTCTAGTCTTTTGCTCGTTCCAAAAATCAGGCAAGAACACCTGCTTTTCATAAATTTTTTTCTGGTTGCCCGGCTTTACCCGGGTTTAGTTTCTGTCATCTTAGTGCCTACCTAAAGGCAGTAAATGCCTGTGCCGGCTGCATCTGACTGTCTGCTTCTGAACGTTTGCCCTTGGGCTTAAACTCAGTCCGGTACGATGTACCGGTGCAGGAGGAGTTGAATGCGTAGTTACGGATGACCTTGTTTTAATACTGGTAATTATGTAAATGGTTAATCTTGTATGTTCGGACTATTACTGCGGTTCTATTTTTTAATCTAGACTTGATGTGGTTGTCTTGTATAGAGCTGCTACCACACTGGTCAAACTAAAAGTCGCCAAGCTAATAAGTGTCTGTGTTGTTCAGCGATTGACTTAATTTACTGCATAAAAATATATAGCTGTTTATTTGTCCTGTTCAGGCGTCTAGAGCCATAACAGGTAGACCAATATAACAGCAAACTCACGCTGTTTCAATTATTTAACCCAGTTTGTTAATACGAATTAGGTAGTTATGAATAATCCCTACTACTCTTTTTCGTCGGGAATGTGCTCAACACTTGATATACTCCACTATGTATTCATTTTTCCTTATTTAGTTGCCCGCATGACCGCGTCCGAATTATCAGCGAATCAATCCTCCAAAAGTTCAATTCTGAAGCTTGAAGTCAGCGAACATCAAGATCAACAGCGCCTGGACAATTTTTTGATCAATTTTCTTAAAGGGGTTCCTAAAACTCTGATTTATAGGATTATTCGCAAAGGTGAGGTGAGGGTTAATGGCAAACGCGCTAAACCCGAACACAAGCTACAGGTGCAAGATATTATCAGGGTCCCGCCGCTACGCGTGCCAACTCCTGAGGATAAAGGCAAACCCGGCGAACAATTGCAGAACTTGTTACAAGAGTCGGTTTTATTCGAAGACGATCAAATCTTGGTGGTAAATAAGCTGTCGGGTCTTCCAGTGCATGGTGGAACCGGCGTAAAACTTGGATTGATAGAAGCCTTGCGTGCCATCCGTCCAGATTTGCCAGCACTGGAGTTGGTGCACAGGCTGGACAAAGGTACGTCAGGTTGTATCGTGCTGGCCAAATCGGGCAAAGCTAGAAAAGGACTGACTGAAGCATTCAGAGCACGCGAAGTAGTCAAAATTTATCACGCGCTGGTAGTAGGCAAATGGCCCAAACAAGTCACTATGGTGGATGCCAATTTAAACCGTCAAGCAGAACGGGGTGGAGAGCGCAGGGTGGAAATCAGCGCAGAGGGT
>CAIMTR010000206.1 GCA_903844415.1 uncultured Gammaproteobacteria bacterium | reverse complement strand
CACCCCCGCTGGGTGAAGGTCCCTGGGAAATTCAAACCTATCAGACAAAAATTTTGGTATCAGTTGTGGCGAGAGGCTTGGAGCATCCATGGAGTATGGCTTTTCTACCCAATGGAGACATTCTGGTTACAGAACGCGGTGGCAATTTACGTATCATTCGGGCTGGTGTACTCGATCCAAAGCCTATTTCTGGTGTGCCCGCAGTACATGCGGTACGACTGTCGGGCCTGATGGACATTCTTTTGCATCCACAATTTTCTGAAAACCAACTGGTCTATATGACCTATACCAAACGCCTGCAAGAAGAACCGTTGGAAGTTGCGACAACACTGGTTCGTGCTCGTTTCAATGGGGAAGCGCTGGTAGATGTAGAAGATATTCTGGTTGCCGATACCTGGCCTGGTAACGGTGGTTCGGGTGCAAGTATTATCTTTGGCAGTGACGGCAAGTTATACATGACCACGGGTGCATCTAACGGCAATGCCGCACAGGAAGGCAATAATTTACGTGGCAAAATTTTACGTCTCAATGATGATGGCACCGCGCCGGCAGACAACCCTTTTGTAGGCAAAGAAGGCTACCGACCTGAAATATTTTCCATGGGACATCGCAATTCACTCGGCTTGGCCATTAACCCGGTGACGGGTGAATTATGGAATTCGGAATACGGCCCCAATGGTGGTGACGAAATCAATATCATCAAGTCCGGTGCAAACTATGGCTGGCCCTTGGTCAGTTACGGTCGTGATTATCCCGGGCCGTTTATTTCTAGTGGCCCTTGGATGGAAGGCATGACTTTACCCATAGCGACATTTATTCCGGGCATTTCACCATCGGGATTGGAATTTTATACAGGCACTGATTTCCCCACTTGGACTACCAGTGTATTTACCGGTGCCAACAGAGTAGGGCAGATTCCAGGAACAGGTCATCTTGTGCGCGTGTTCTTCGATGAAAACGGCAACGAACGGGCGCGTGAATCCCTGTTACAAGAGTTGGCGCAACGAATCCGTCATATCGAAATGGGTCCGGACGGGAAAATGTATTTATTGACTGAAGAACAAGATGGAGCATTACTTCGTATCGATCCGGTTGCACAATAACTTTTCTGAAGATCCAGTTTTGCAAAGCTTTAGCCGCAGCACCTGGGTCTGCCCAGTCGTATACAATTTGTAACTGAGACATTAGCCCCGCTTACAATTCTGGCAAGCTTTCTAAATGTTGTGCATAGGCTGCATCAAAAAACTCCAAGACTTTTGCTGATGGCACTTGGGCCGTCTCGGTTGCAACTTCATCACCCAACACTAATACACTTCCCACACTATTGCTGCGAAACGCAGGCCATACGGGTAAGCCTGCTGCATTGGGATTGGAACGAGTCGCAAAATTGATCCAGTAACTTGACATCTGGTCAGCTAAGAGGCGATCAACCTCAGTCCATTTTTCTTGTTGTTGATTGAACACATATGCCAATTCAGCAACATGAGTTGCTCCACGTGTCTCCTGACCGGGAGGCACATGAGTGAAAAAGTACACATAAGAACCAAGACCACGCTCACCTTGATACAAAGCCGTGCGGCGCATAAACCAAGCTGTTTCATCATTAAAGGCTTGCTTGTAGGCAGCGTTTACCGCTTGATCGTTGCTGGCCGGGTAAAGAGTGAGAAACTGTTCGGCCAAGGCTCCAAAACGGTTGTTGGCATATTCTCGTAATGCCGCAACATTCTCTAAGCCTGGGCCAAAGAAATTGGCCTCGTCGCGATTGGAGCCAATAAGTACATCCACTGGATGTTGTTTGTTGCTGGAAAAAATCTGCGTGGCATCTGCCTTTAGAAAATAACCGTCAACATTGATACTGCCACCAGTATTAAAGTTGTCAAAAATTTGTTGCGCCGAAGCCTGTCGTAAATCTGTTATGGAAGCTGCGCCAAATTTTGTGACTTGTTCCACGCCCGCTTTTTCGCGTTCTGCAAGAGTAGCTTGTTTACTAATACTTAAACCCAGCCAAGAACTGCTTTGCATGATGGCGTGATGAAACAGACCTGCACTCAAGGGTGAGGCTAGCAGGGCGCCTACAGCTTGTGCGCCAGCACTTTCGCCCATAATGGTGACATTGACTGGATCACCGCCAAACACTGCAACGTTGTCGTACACCCATGTCAGCACTTGTACCATGTCAAGCATGGCATAGTTGCCGGAACTGTGGTTGGGAGATTCCGCAGTGAGTTGCGGGTGTGCCAGAAAACCAAAACTGCCAAGACGATAATTTATACCGATTACCACAGCACCTTTGCTAGCAAGATTGCTGCCGTCAGTACTGGCCAGCGAACCTGCTCCCCCGAAAAAGCCGCCACCGTGTATCCACACTATAACTGGCAGTAAGGCAGTTTGCGTCTGCGCAGGAGTCCAGATGTTTAGATATAGACAGTCTTCGCTACTCAGTTCTTGTTCGGCACCCGGTGCAAAACCGCGTTGCACGCAGCGTGGTGCAAATTTAGTGGCATCACGCACTCCAGACCAGGCAGCAACAGGTTGCGGTTCGCGCCAGCGGTTTGCACCAACTGGAGGTGCAGCATAAGGTAAACCCTTAAATACCATCACAGCAGGATTGTTGCTGACGGCGCCAGACACAAAACCATCGTGGGTTAAAATGGTGGCGGGAAGTTGTGCCATTAAGTGAGATGCAAACAAAAACCACGGGAGCATGAGTAAGAACTTGCGCATGACGATCTCCTGAACATTGCTGGCTGAAGGTAGTAAATGATTGAGCAAACTGACCGCAGAATACCTCAAAGCACGCTATTGCGTACATCTAGTCGGTAAACAGGCAGCGCTTACTTGGAACTTGCATTGGACTGAGATGGAGGGGATGGCCAGCTGGTTGCTTGGCATATCAGTATAATAAACACGGTTGTGTGATTCAGGTGTTATTCATGTAGGCACTCTTAAAGTAGCGTCGTGTTCAAACACTCTTGGAGATTAAGAGGTTCCATCGGTCATGATATTGGCGCTAAAAATGCTGATGAAAAATTAAGAACTTATGTGGAAACCGTAGAGCGTTGCCATGCTGTTTAGCACAAAAATCAGTCAGAAAATTAGTTGGTTAAGATGTGCGCTATAGCTACAATGGAAACGGTTTAACACTACGAATGCCTCAAGATTTCGGTGCCACT
>CAIMTR010000205.1 GCA_903844415.1 uncultured Gammaproteobacteria bacterium | reverse complement strand
ATCATGATGTGCTTGGCCGATACGCCTACCTCGATGTAGATGCCAATTATGTATTGTGCTGGGATGCGGGTCGTTACATCAATCATAGTTGTGACCCTGCCATGTTGGGGGTCGATCGTGGTTTTGAAATAGCGGTGCGTGATTTACAACCGGGTGATCCTGTCACCTGTGAATACGGCAGTTTAAATCTAACGGGTAAACTTGTATGTCGCTGCCAGTCGCCACTTTGTCGTGGCACCATCGGGGGATCGGACGTGCTCAGATTAGGGACCGAATGGGATGCAAGAGTGGAAAAAGCGCTAGAATTTGCTAGTAAAGTGCCGCAGCCTTTACTCGCCTTTTCAACTAATGCGAAACTTTTTAACGAATATGCTAATGGACTCAAATCAATCCCCAGTTATCTGGAGCACTACGCCGGACCCGATATTGTGGGAGATACAATGTTAGATTCGGGTCAGCCCTGGTCGATGGCAGGGCAGGTGTTAAAAAAAGGTGTCTGATTTTTACACCAGCAGCCTAGCGCCTGTTGTATGACGCCAATTAATTTTTTCCAACTCGCCAGCCTTGCTGCAATCTTGTTAACGATTGTGGCCTATTTGCCTTATATTTTGGCCATTAGGAACGGCAACATCAAGCCGCATTTTTTTTCCTGGCTGATCTGGAGCATTACAACCACGGTCGTATTTTTTGCTCAACTGGCTGCCAATGGCGGCGCAGGAGCATGGCCAACGGCGGTGTCTGCTGCGATTACAATCTATGTAACCTGGCTGGCATTTATATTGCGCACCGATATCAGCATTACAGGCGCAGATTGGAGTTTTTTACTGACGGCATTGCTTTCATTGCCGGTCTGGTTTTTTACTGCAGATCCCTTGTGGTCGGTAGTAATACTCACCGCAGTTGACGCGCTCGGCTTCGGTCCAACCTTACGCAAGGCATACCAAAATCCGCATGAAGAAAGTTTGCAGTTCTATTTTGTTTTTGCCGTGCGCAGCGCTTTATCTGTAGTTGCCCTAGAAAATCGTAACTTAACCGCGGTGTTGTTTCCGCTGGCTATGGTTGTTGCCTGTATTGGAGTTTGTGTGTTGTTATGGTGGCGACGTAAGCTGATGATAAGATCGTGTAACCAGAATTAATAATAATGTCGTCCAGCCAATTTTGTAAGCTAGTACCAAATGCTACAAACTCGGCTTGGCATACGTAGGGATATGCTCCAGTACGTTGAGGATAAGACAGTGCTTGAAGAAAGTTCTAATACCGTAATACAAAACTTACCAGAGTTATCAACCGGTTCGGCAATTGCAGACGATGAAAAGCCGAAAAAAAAGAAAAAGGGCCGAGATAAAAATTTGGGACGTGGCATCGAAACGTTGTTTCGAGTCACCTTTCAAAACAATATCCAACTCAGCCAACTTGCTGATGGCAAGGCCAGTATGCTTATTAGTATAAATGGTGTCATTATTTCGATAGTCATTGCCCTTATCGTGCCCCGTATCCAAAGTCTGGGCTTGGAATTTATACCGGCCTTAGTGTTGTTGCTGGGCGGGATGATTTCACTGACTTTTGCCATCATTTCTTCGCGACCTCGTCTTAGTCTTAGCACAGTGTCGTTAGAAGATATTCGTGAAAATCGTGCCAGCATTCTTTTCTTTGGTAATTTCTGCAAGATGCCGCTGCCTGACTTTGAAGCTGGGATGCATATGCTGATGAACGATGGCGATGTGCTGTATGACAACATGATTAGACAGATACATGCCATGGGCCAGGTGTTAGCCACAAAATATCAACTCCTGAAAATGGCCTATCTGATCTTTCTTTTTACCATTGGTACGGCGGTAGCGCTGATGTTCGGGTTGGTTCTGTTGAACAGCTTCACGCTCAATTAAATGTTGGCAAAAAATGTGTTTGATAAGGGTTGTAACAAGACATTTTTGCCAGCGAGTTGGCATGTTATAGTCTGCACCGTTGCCGCAAATCATTCCGGGCAGCAACAAAGTTTTTAAATTTCTAAAACAAGCGAGGCTTACGATATGGCAAAGGGCATGGAAAAGAAAAAAGAGACCAAGAAAAAACCTTTAAAAACTAAAAAAGAAAAAAAGGCTGATAAAGTCGCCAAGAAAAGTTAATCAACATTTTTCAGCAAGGGTGATGCCTCTAGGCATTGCCCTTGTGCAATTTGCCCTTGTGCAAATTACTAAGGCTGCCCAAGCTGCAGCAAAGCCCCCATAGACAACCTGTTCAATTCTTCGTTCATATTTCGCGCCGCATCCATATTAAGATTTACTATAAATACTGAGCATTAATCATTAAATTCGCTGTTGCAACACGGCCCGTCTTGATTGTTAAAGT
>CAIMTR010000204.1 GCA_903844415.1 uncultured Gammaproteobacteria bacterium | reverse complement strand
TCTATCTGCTGCGGCAATGTGACAAACGACAATCCTACTTGCGCGAGTAACTCCTGTCGTCTTGGGGAAGCCGAGGCCAAATATATCAATGGACACTGAGGAGAAATGTGAGTCATTAAAGCTGCTGCAAAGCCATGAGAAGAGGGGTTGTTCAAGCGCAGCATTATCACTCATGGCAAGCCACTCAAGAAACACTTTGGTATTAACTGAGCCAGCGCTAACTGTACTCCATTAATGCCCGAACATAGATTAACCCCAGCTTAACTAAATACTGGCTGCTAATAGCCAAGATTTATTTCATGAGGTCGCGGTGGTTTTTCCCGTACCCAATCACTATACTTGCGACTAATACCATATGGCAAAACTCAAATTTCAAAATCACACATTTACGCTCGAACCCTACGAAAGTGTGCTCGATTGTTTGTTGCGCAACGCCCAAACCATTCCTTATGCCTGCAAAGCCGGAACCTGCCAGGCTTGTTTGATCAGAACCATTGCTTGTGAAGCAACCGCTGAATCCAAAAAATGGATCAAAAACGCCTTACAGGACAAGGGTTATACACTGGCCTGTCAGTGGTTGCCTGAACAGGATGTACATGCCGCACTGCCGACCATAGAAGAGTTTTCAGTTGCTGTACTGATCAGCGAACTTGTTATGCTCAATAAATCGGTGATGCGGGTGAAGTTGGATGTCAAAGATCCCGCCGAGATGTTTCATTATCGGCCAGGTCAATATCTTTCGCTCATCAACCCTGACGGTATTATCCGCAGTTATTCCATAGCAAATTCTTACGAAAAAGATCAATGTATCGAACTTCATATCGCTAACACTGAACATGGTATTTTTACACAGTGGCTGTTTAAGTCGGCTGTGGTTGGTATGAAGATTCATATACGGGGCCCAAGTGGTACCTGCTTTTATAACGATGCGATAGAAAAAGACCAAGTATTAGTTATGGCAGGGACGGGCACAGGGCTTGCTCCCTTGTACGGTATTGCCAGAGATGCACTAACCCATGGCCATAGTGGCCCGATTACTTTCTATCATGGTGGCCGCAGCGATGCTCACCTGTATTACCGTGAGCAATTACTCGCGCTGCAACACGAATTTCCTTTGTTTGATTATCGTCCGTGTACTATTGATGCGAGCTCTGATCCTGCTGTGCTTACTGGTCGACTTGAACAAATTGTTGAAGCACAACTGGACAGTAGTCATCTGCAAAAAATGCGGTTCTTTTTATGTGGAGCTCCCACATTTGTGTTTGACATGCGCAAACGGATTTATCTCAAAGGTGCACGCGCCGACAATATAATTTGCGACCCCTTTACGGAGAGAAATGTTACGCCCACTTAAACGACAAATGACTGTGAATTTTGGCGCCAACTTGGCAGCACTACCGTGTTAACAAGATTTACAAAATCGCCATACAAAACCAAATTAACAATTACTGGCTTGCCATTGAAGTACTGCTGAGAAGGGCACTGAGCCGCCAAAAATATCCAGCGCACTGCCAATAGTCAGATCCACTCTGCCTCCTCCCAGATATTTAACGCGATCAAGATCTGCCAACTGATGTACCCCTCCAGCGTAGGTCACCGGACACGGACTGTGCTCTCCCAGCAGTTCAATTAATTCTTCCTGAATACCCTGCCGTAAACCTTCCACATCAACTCCATGCACCAAGAACTCGGCACAAGAGTTTGCCAGTTTGGCGAGCAAAGCAGCATTTACTTTTTCTTCGGTAAATGTTTGCCATCGATCGGTAACCACATAGAAATCGTCACCGCGCTTGCGACAGCTTAAATCCATTACCAAACGCTCACGTCCCACGGCAGCCAGAAGTTGTTCCAACCTATTGTAATCAAGTCGACCCTGTGAGAACGCCCAGGAAGTGACGATTACATGGCTGGCACCAGCATCAAGATAGTCGCTAGCGTTATCGGGATTGACACCACCGCCATATTGCAAACCACCAGGCCAGCTTTTAAGTGCAGATAGTGC
>CAIMTR010000203.1 GCA_903844415.1 uncultured Gammaproteobacteria bacterium | reverse complement strand
CCTAATCGACAAATACGGCATGGAGCGCCGGATTATTACATGCCCCGACCCAACCGGTGCAGCCCGCAAAACATCAGGCGTTGGAGCAACCGACCACGCAATTTTACGCAAAGCAGGTTTAACGGTATCAACCCCCAAGGCACCATGGAAGATCCGCGACAAAATAACCTGCGTAAATATGGGCCTCCTCGATGCAACCGGAACGCGGCGGATCAAGATACACCCACGCTGCGTGGAACTTATCAAAAGCCTGCGAACTTTAACTTATACAGCAAATACAAACATGCCAAACAAAAATCTCGGCGTAGATCATAGTTTTGACGCTCTGGGCTACATGTGCCTGCAAGTATTTAATTTAGCAAAACCAGAAAACATGGGTTCTACTGATTTCCGGGTGTGGTGACCTATACTAGAATCACCCGCCTGCACCACGATGGCAGCAAAAAAGAAGACCAAAGCCGAAAAGAAGATAGCCAAAGTTATGACTGAATACGGCAAAGGCGAATTGCACTCAGGCAGCAAAAAAGGCCCAGTCGTAACCAACGCCGCCCAAGCTCGTGCGATTGCCATGTCCGAAGCGGGCATGACCAAACCCAAGAAAAAGCCCGGCAAAAAGTAATGACTGTCACCACCACAATCTGCACCGGCAATTGCTCCAACTTATCAATTGACTTCGAGACCGACACACTCGAAGTAACAATGATATTCCCAGTTCCCGAAAGCGCTTACAACATCGCCTCTCTAGTCCACCGCTTAGTTGACGGCATCGAAGTAATCGTGGGCCAAGAAGAGGACGAATAATGGCAACCGACGGCGGCACCATCTTCGATGGCGAACTAACAACCTGGGATGCAGGCAGCCGCACCACCGCCGGTTACTTCACTTCCATCGAAGCCGTAGCCCACAACTGGGTCTTCCAAGTAATAGTTAGCGGCCTAACTGGCGGAGGCAAACAAGCCGTATTCGACTACGAAGGTTCCCTCGATGGAACAAACTGGGGCCACCTAACCGTAATAGCAAAGAAAACCGGCGACGTTAGCACCATCGACGCAGACGGAACATACATGTACTTCGCACAAAACCAACCCAGCCGCTTCATCCGAGTCCACTTGAATACGCTAACTAGCAGTGGTACGGCGACTGTATCTGTCAAGATAGGAGCAATGTAACCCACCTCATGACTTATATCGGCGCAGTTGGCACTGTCAGCAAGAACATTAGCGACACCCCGTTCACGCGATCATTAGAAGCGATCGCGATGACCGCGAGCTGGAACGCGATGGCAGCAGTAACGCTCGGTTCGGATTTTATCCGCAGCCAAGCATCAAGCTATTTACCACAAGAACCACGCGAAACCGACGAAGCACATGAATCCCGGGTAGCACGATCCGTCCTATCGCCCTACGCCCAACGAATCATTGAAACAGCAGCTGGGGCGATTTTACGTAAACCGATCCACATCGAAGGTAACGACTACTGGAAGAAGTTTGCAGAGAATGTCGATGGTTTAGGTTCGGATCTAAACGAATTTGCGCGTCGAATACTGGTATCAAGTTTAACTTATGGGCACAGTGCAATTTTAGTGGACTATCCACCCGCCAGTACGGCATTAAGTTTGGCGGAGGAAAGAGCGCTGGAACGCCGCCCATATTTTGTACCAGTAGAAGCACCGCAGATATGGGGATGGCGACAGGAGACAACATTACCAACATCACCACTAACGCAAGTACGAATCCACGAATATACAACGCAACCCCAGGGGGATTTTGGCGAAACGCAAGTCGAGCAGATGCGTGTGATCTACCCAGGCAGCTATGACTTGTACATCCAAGGCCAGAAGAGCTTTATTTTGCACGAATCCGGCAAGTTTACCCTACCCGAAATCCCACTTGTACCAATTTATGCAAACCGGCTGGGGATGCTGCGTTCCCAACCACCACTACTAGACATTGCAAATCTGAACATAACGCATTACCAACGCCAAGCCGACCTAATCCACGCGCTACATGTCGCCGCGATGCCCATTCTCATCCTGGAAGGATTTGATATGGATACAAACGAGGTATCAGTAGGAGTGAACTACGCATTATCAATGCCCCCAGGCAACAAAGCATATTATGTGCAATCGGACGCCAGTAGTTTTGCAGCCCAGGCAGAAGAGATAAAAGCAATCGAGACACAAATGTCTACTTTAGGCATCACAAAGTTATTCGGCCAGAAGTTTGTATCAGAATCAGCAGATTCTAAGCGTATCGACCAGGCCCAATCCAACTCAGTACTAGCAGTATTAAGCATGGAAGTATGTGCCGGATTAAAACGTGCATTTGAGATGGCATCCCAGTATGTAGGCATCGAACCACCCGAAATCTACCTGGATCGTGATTTTGACTTCTACCGTTTGATCGGCCAGGACATAACAGCCATCACAGATCTAAACACCAAGGGCAAATTATCCGACGAGACACTACTTGAGATTTTGCGACGCGGCGAGATTTTACCAGACGACCTAGACATTGGCGACGAGCTGGAGCGTATTGCAGGTAACGGGGTTTCTACTACAGAAGAGCTAAACTACGCGAGTCCCGAGATCTAATTTTCCGTGCCTGAACAACAACTCGAAACGGCTCCAGTGGAGACCGCTATTGAGCAGCCCGTGGCTGAACCGTCTGATCTTGCAATGCAGATTGAAGCATTACGATCCAAGAATACAGAATTAATAGGCGAACGCCGCAGGGATAAGGAAGCCCGCGAAACATTACAACGCAGGCTAGACGAAATCGAAACTGTCCAAAAGGAAGCTAAACACCAAAAGCTAGAACAATCAGGCGAGTTCCGTACGCTATGGGAAGAAGCACAAAAAACAAACGCTGAATTACAAACCCAACTTCGTGACCGCGATCAACGCATCAGTGAGATCGAAACTAACTACAGCCGCGAACAACTAAAAGCCCGCACTATCACAGACCTCACCAGCGCTGGAGCGTTATCACCAGACCAACTTTACCGCTTGCTGCAAGACGACATTCAATCTAAAGAGGGCATCCCAGTAGCAATCAAAGGCGGTGTGGAGGTGTCTTTAAGTGAGTATGTAGCGGGATTACGTAACCCAGGCAGCGGATACGAACATCATTTTGCAGCACAAAACCGAGCAGGAATGGGTACTACAACTGCACCACGCCCGAGCGCTTTACCTGGAACATCAAATCCGTTCAGGCGTGAGAGCTGGAACATAACGGAACAGGTCAGGTTACTGTCCGAAAATCCAGATATGGCTAAACTATTGAAAGCGGAAGCAAATTCCTAGCCCCTGTGGGGCACCCCTGTGGGGAACGACCTATCCACCAATCCCCTGGTAATTAGACATGACTGCTGTTTTACAGAACTACGGTTCTGGCACAACTTTTCTCAGCAACTTAGTTGCACGTCCCGAGTTTCTCAGCTACGTATCTGAAGGCATTTTCGAGCAATCGAAGTGGATTCAGTCTGGTGTTGTACAACGTAACGCTGCATTGGATGCCCGCGCTGGCGGCACCCGTGTTCGCGTTCCATTCTTCGACAGCATTTCACCTACCGAGGTTGTAATCCAGTCGAATAACACCTGGGGCAGTGGCGGCTACATGAGTCCTGGTGGTATTACCGCCGACGAGCAAATTATGACAATTCTGCACCGTGGCTTTAGCTACGCGGCAGATGACCTCAGCAAACTCGGCAGTGGCGCCGATCCTTTAGCTCACGTTCGTGACCAGCTAACTGCTGCAATCAACAAGCTAAAGACCACCACATTGTTGGCACAGCTAAGCGGTCTTTTTGGCGCTATTGCTTCCAACGGTGTACTCGGCGCTAACACTCTAAACGCTTCATTTGCAGGCGTTCCCGGTTCTGTAACTGAAGCCAACTACCTAACTGCTGCAAACGTTATTAAGGCCAAAACTAAGCTCGGTGAGCGCAGTTCTGAACTTGACGTTATTGCAATGCACTCCAACGTAGCTGCTTACTTACAGCAAGTTGGTATGCTCACCTTCAGCACCTCTGCATTATCCGCAGCCGGTTCTGTTGTGTGGGGCGGCGGCGGTGTAGGCATAACAGGTGAAGACGTAGCTCAGTTTGCTGGTCTACGTGTTGTAATCGACGACCAACTGGTTAATTTAACCGGTGGTACTGCCACTCACATTGTTAAGTATCCCGTTTACCTGTTCAAGGGCGGCGTTATTTCCGAAGGTATCCAACAGGATCTCCGCATTGCAACCGACCGCAACATCTTGTCCCTCCAGGACGTGATGGCAGTTGATTACCATTGTGGTTATCACGTACTAGGTACCAAGTGGGCCGATGCTGGTGACAACCCCACCAACGCAACAACTTCCGGTAACTTAGGTCACATCTCTAGCTGGACGCTGGCCTATACAAACGCCAAAAACGTACCATTGGTACGCATGTTGGTTAATACTCCTTTCGACATCACTGCTTACGCATAGATTGTCTCAACGGGTATAGGTAAAGAAGGGGGCCAACTCGGCCCCTTTTCTTTTATCCCAAGCCCAGGCGTTGCTTTTCTTGTACTTCAAACAGTTCTTCTGTATGAACAGAAGATTTATACGACTGAACAGCTAATTGATTAACGAGGACATAACTAACCTCAAGAGCATCACCAGCTTCCTGGTATGACATGCCCTGAGCTACAAGTTTTTGAATTTCGGGCATAACATCTTCCCACTTACGAGGCATGGGACGAACAGGAGGACAGGCTAAGACCACATCAGCTTCAAGAGTGTCAGAAACTTTTTTGATTGCCATGAAAATTGCAAGATTCTACATTACAGATGGTACTGCACATTGGTGGGTGGATGCCCCATGGTCACAACGCCATGATGTAGATGCAGGTGTAGCAATGGATGGGCACAAAATTTACCATGTGTCTTTCCCAAGTATCCAAGACAAGACAACCCGCCCAGCAAAAAGAGGATTACCGCTAAAGGCAGCTCGCTATTTGCAGCACATGGCTTAAACTAGAGCATAAACCGCTGTCGCCATGCCAACGCTGATCGCTACTGTAGGTGGGACGACCTCGAACTCGTATATCACAGTAGCTGCTGCGACGGTATATTTTGGTGACCGTCTAGGTAATGCAAACTGGACAGCAGCGACTGCCGATGATAAGGCAGCAGCACTAATTACAGCAACGAGCTGGCTGGAAAGTTTGGAATATTACGGTGATCGTGCCAGTACAACGCAGGCATTGAAATGGCCGCGCACAGATGTTAGTTGTGATGGTGTAGAAGCGGATGCAACTTACATCCCGACCGATATTCAGGCAGCAGCAGCCGAAACAGCGCAAGCACTTATCACAACACCAACGCTAATGCGCGGCTCCACCACAGGCCCTGGAGCGTATGAGAAAGTGGAATTAGGGGATCTTAAGGTGCAATATCGCAGCACAGATGCAGTGTTATCAGTCGATAATATTATTGATGTGTTGCCGTGGCTAAAAAGCTATTTGCGTTGCTGGGTACGCAACGCATCTAATGTGCGTCAAATCCCTACGTATAGAAACTAATGGCTGCTGTAGACGACACGTTCGGCCCCATCCCAAGTCCTTTGATTGACAAGTGGGGGATTCCTATCACCTACATAAAAGCTGGAACGGACAGTTACAACACCACAACAGGGGCAGTAAACGTAACTGACATTAATGTAACATTAAACGCAATTATAACAGTAGTAAACAAACAAGAAAACGAAGGTTTATACCAAGTAGGAGATTTGAAAGTTTATATTGCTGCTGCATCATTACCGGCGTACCAGCCATCAGTACGAGATCGCATCCAATACTTAGAAAACAGCATAAGCCGTGAAGCGCGAATCATAGAAATCAAAACCTACCGTGGAGCAGCACCAATATTTTTCAACATTGTAGCGAGGCCAGAGTAATGGCAAAAGATCTTAAATTCTTAGTAAAAGACCTAAAAGCGGAAACAATAAGAGCGGCACAGACAGCCTGTGTGGAGATTATGAACGGCCTAGTAAAAGCAGGCCCAGGGTATAGCGGAGAATTCTCTTCTGCTTGGTATGCGTTACCTCGGGGAGATTCACCTGGTGGCCCACGCAGTAGGTCAGGGTTGTACAAATACGATTTACGTAATGTACCAGCGGCCCGTTTTGAAACATCAGGAATGTGGTATACCATTGTAAATGGAGCCCCTCACGCAGATGTAGCTATGGATCTAACTCCTTACGTGTACGAAGAATTTAGTGGAGACGCGATTAAAAAGCAAACACGCGGTTTTCGATTAAAGAATGCAACGCGAGGAGACTTAAGCGGTACTTCAGGCCCCAACACTCAGACGGCTCCAGCGGATTGGTGGCCTACATATGGTGTTGGCGGAGCTCTGAACAAAGATCTAGCTAAAGGCTTTAGAACAGGATTCAAGGCTCCACCAAGTTTTGGTACAGCCCGAGGATTTGGCTAATGAACTACCAAGCAATTCGAGCAGCCTACGAAGTACCAATAGCAACAGCCTGCGCTGCGTTAAGTCCTGCCGTTCCAGTCTTCTTCGATAACCTAGCCGCATCCACCTTAACCAGTACAAGCGAATATGTAATGGTAAACATTACATTCGGCTTAACAACAGAGGTAGCACTAAAAGCGGATTTTGATTATGTACGTGGAGCAATTATTTGTCGTATCCATACCCCAAAAGGTAAGGGTTCAGTTCGCAACCAGACAATAGTTGCTGCAATAACAGGAGCATTTCAGACATTAAACGCAACTCCACGCGCAGCGGGTGCAGGTGTATATGCCCGCGTAAACCAGATTGACGGGCCTACTTTTGACGCACCAGTAGATCTACCACACTACATAGGTAGATTTAGCTGTGGTTTTATTGCTTCCGTATACCCTTAACTGCATATCTTAACTGGCGCGTTAGAATGTAGAGAGCCGGGCCGCGCCCGCATACCGTCGCCCCTTTTCCTATGGCAGCCACAGTTCTATCCGGTACGTCCGGCGCTCTCTACTACAAACCCGCTGGTACTAGTGTTGAACTAGCTGCATCAGCATTTCCAGCATCTGGTTCCAGTATCCAGGTTGGTGCATACTTAGGTTTTAAGGTAAATGACCCCGTAACACTGACCTATCCTGCCGGTGCAGTCACAACAAACGCTATTACAGCAGGCGCTAAGTTTGTTCTTACCTACTCTGCAACTACCGGCATAATGACGTTAAGCGCCACCGCAGGCGGTTCGGCGCTAACTGCAACTGCATTGCCTACTACTTTCGGTGGGTTGTTTGCAACTATTGCATACACCGATTTTGCTGCCGTAGCTTCAGTTCAAAACTGGAGTTTTAATATTACCCGCGCTGAGATTGACACCACAACCATCGGCCAAGCTGTTGGCCAGTATGCACCATTCAGAACCTATATCCCAGGTTTTGCTGAGGGTGATGGTAGTGCAACCGTATTCGTAACGAGTGACGACACAGCACTAGCTAACCGTATGGTGGAAGACGTGCTACAGCGTCAACAAGTAGGTGCCGCCTTCAAGCTTTATACCGACAAAGGTACAACCGAAGCGCTATCACGCAGTATTGCGATGGAAGCCACGCTTTTAAGCGCTTCACGCAGCATCAACCCTGATGATGCACAGGTAGTGGAAATTACTTTCCGTCCAAATGGCGTACCTACATTCGACTTCTCTACTACTACATAAGGAGTAAACGTTAGGGCTGTATGCTAGTCTGCATACAGACAGTGGTACAGCCCCCATGACTTGTCCTGAGCGCTCAAAATACGCAAATAAAACTAAACGTGCGTGGTTTTACCCGGAAACCCAAGAAAAAATTTGTGCAAAATGTAAAACAAAATTTTCCATTATTGAATTTTTTAAGCACAAACAGACCAAAGACGGTTTCCATTCTTGGTGTAGGCACTGTTGCAAACAGGGAAACGCTCGCTCCAAGGAGAAAAAATACAGTTCGTTTGAAGGACGCATTGCAACCTTTCTGACTTCGTGCCGCAAAAGTGCCGAAAAAAGAAAACAGACATGTTCAATAACTGCTAATGATCTCAAACAGGCTTGGGAAGCCCAAAGTGGCATATGTGTTTATACCGGCTGGGCAATGACAACACAAGCCAACTGTGCCACTACCGTTTCAGTAGAACGTATTGACAGCAAGCAAGGATACACCAAGGAAAATACAGTCTTAGTGTGCAATGCTGTGAATAGAATGAAAAGCAATTTTTCTGGAGAGTTTTTTTACTCTGTTTGTCAAGCCGTAGTGAGCCATATTGGCGACGGCAACGGAGAACTAGCGGTAGACTTTGTCAAGCAATAGATCTTTAGATGCCACGCAAAAAACCAGGAGATCCCGGCTTATACAAAGCAATTGCTGCAAAGCGTGATCGCATGGAAGCCGGTAGCGGCGAACGCATGGCACGTCCAGGCGAAGCCGGTCGTCCCACTTCTGCTGCATTTAAAGCAGCAGCAAAAACCGCCAAAAAGCCTAAGCCAAAGAAAAAGTGATTACGTATCGCGGGGAACAGTTCGAGGGTTATAACAAGCCCAAACGCACCCCAAACCACCCAACCAAATCCCATGCGGTACTGGCTAAGGAAGGTTCAACTATAAAGTTGATCCGTTACGGCCAGCAGGGTGTGAGTGGATCGCCTCCCCGCGAAGGTGAATCAGCAGCAGATAAGGCAAGGCGAGCATCATTTAAAGCTCGCCACGCCGCTAATATTGCCAAAGGTAAAATGAGCGCTGCTTTTTGGGCAGATCGCAGTAAGTGGAGTTAAACCTATTCCTGCTACACTAGAACCGTAACATTCAGAGTTTTTATGGCTGCCACGCCCGCACTTCGCGCTATTGACCGTTTACGTAAAGCGGCAAATTTAACTCCAACCAAGAAAACAGTTGAGTTAAGCGATGGAACAACTTTTGAGCTGTGGCGTACACCGTTAGTTGCAGCAGAACGCGAGCGTGCACAAAAAGCTGCAAAATCCGAAGATGCTACTGCTTTTGCACTACAGCTACTAATCCAGAAAGCTACTGATGAGAATGGCACAAAGCTATTTGCAGCGGCTGAAATTGATGTACTAAAAAATGAAGTACGTGACACCGACCTACAGACTTTAATGTTGGCGATTTTATCCGCCGATGAAGAGACTGAAATCGACCCCAAGAACTAAAGGCGCAACTCAAGAAGGATAATTGGTTGATGCTCCAGCTCCACATCTGTAAGGAGCTGGGGTTGACACTAACAGAGTTGCGCCACCGCATGACGGAAGAAGAGATAGTGCTGTGGAGCGTATTTTTTGAGATTTTAAACGACCAACAGGACGAAGCGATGCGAAAAGCAAAACGGCGCTAGACTAGATCTAGCGTAACCGTCGAACGTGGCAAATTACTCCGCAAAAATTGATGTAATAATTGCCGGCTTAAGGGAAGTAAATCTTTTAGAAAATAGATTAGAAAAAATAAATAGTATTATATCGACTTTAAACAAGACACGGGTAGCACTAAACGTAGGTGGACGGGGGCAAGAGAGAGACTTATCCGGCAAGTTAAGTAAGGAGGTAAACGATTATGTACGAGAGTGGGTAAATGGAAATAAAAATATAGGCAAGTCTATTGCGGATGTTTCTCAGCAAGTTCAACAGTTTAGTCAGTTGTTAGATGAGACCGCTATGGCGGGATCAGATCCTAAACAAGCAGGAGCTATTAGAAATTTAGCCACTGCATGGGCAGACACGACTAAGGCCGCAGATAGATACGGCAAAAAGCTAAATGATATACAAAGGCAGGCGTTAGGTTTACAAGCCCAAGGAGTGCGCGATGAAGAGGTATATAGACGTTTAAATGCAGTTCAATCTGCGGGATTTAAGAAAAAGCAAAAACAACAACAGGAAGAGCAAGAAGCCCAAAAGAAACAGGCTAGGAATCAACGAGCTGAGTCCATAGCCCTAGGTGTTGGCTTCCCCCTGATGTTTGGTGCGGGGCCTGCTTCTGTAGCCGGTTCATTAGCGGGTTCGTTTGCAGGAACCGGTTTTGGGGGTCAGATTTTAGGTGGTGCGTTAGGCCAGACTTTAGATGATGCAGCTAAATCAGCCGCCGATTTTGCCCGCAGTATGCGCGAGGGTGGAGATGCAGCTGGATACTTAACTGAAAAACTAGGTTATTTAAATCCCGAAACCAAAGCTTTAATACAAAACGCGCAGCAAAGCGGTCAAACAGCAGTAGCGGCTGCACTGGCCCAAAAGGAACTAGCAAATGCTATTGGTGGATCTGCGGCTACAGATTTAAAAAACTATGGCGAGCTGTGGGACTTTACCGGTCGTCAATTCCAGAAATTTACTTTGCTTCTTCAAGCAGGTATGCCCCAAATAATTGCGCAGACTTTAGCGGCTGCTACGGGTTTAACAGGTTTATATGCAGTTGTATCAAAACTACCAGTAATAGCGGGGCTGGCAGGCATGGTAGCACCAAAAGAAAAACCAGAAACCGTAGAAGCACAAACAAAAACAAAAGAGCTAAAAGAACAACTTGCAGTAGCAAAAGCAAATTATCAAGTCTCACTACAAAACAATACTGCTAACAGCCAGGGTTATCTAGTATCAAAAGCACAAGCAATACAAACAGAAAAGACTGTTAAATACGAGGAGATTATGCGCGATTTAAAAGCTAAGAAATTTGGTGACCAGGATAAAATAACAAAGGTTTTAACACTGGAACTCAATACTACACAGCAGTTACGAGATTTGGATAAGGAACGTGTCCAAATATTAGATCAACGCAATCAGGTTGCTTTAGCTCAACAGCAAGCCACACAGCAGGTAAGTTTAATACAACAGCAAGTACAACTGGCACGGGAACAGAATACTGCAAGTGATGTACGCAAAACATCCCTACAGGGGCAGATCAGTATTCAACAAGCCCTAAATGTTCAAGAGTCCATATCTCTACAACTTAACCAAGAACTGAATAAACAACAACGTGATAGGAATGAAAATAAGGTCAAAGAGTTACAAGCACAACGAAGTGTAGCAACAGCAAACATAGAACTTGCACAGCAGCAAGCGGCACAACAGCAGCAGCAAAGTCAAACTGCTATGGCGGTAGAAATGCTGACAGTGACTAAAACACGATTATCTTTGATGGCAGAATTTATAGATTTAAATTTTAAGGAGTCTGTGCTGCAAAATGGAGAATTACAAACCCTAAAAAGCAAATACGACTCTCTAGATAAAGAGGCTGTCATACGCAAAAATATACTGGACATAGAGCGTAAAATTGAAATTGCACAACGGCCTGATGCAGAAGTTCAAATAAATCAAATATACGGCCTACGCTTTGCAATTCTTGCAAAGAGTGAAGCCTTAGAGAAGAAAGTAACTGAGTATAAAATGAAACAGGTAGCAGCAGAACAAAAAATATCTGAGTATAAGATAAAAAGAGAAGGGGAAACAGCTGTACAAGCTACACAGAGGCAGGTTACAAAAGCGCAAATAGGTGTACAAGCTTTTGGTATGGGCGAAGGCCAAACAGCAGCGTTAGAGCTTGAAAATCAACAACAAGAACGTCGTATTGATCTGCTAAATGCTTATAACGACAAACGCAAAGAATTAGAGGAAGCGGTTTATGCAGCAGCTCCCGGTAACCAAGCAATAGCACAACTTGCACTTGATACAGAAATTCAAACTTACACATCACGGGCTTTACTATTGACCCAGTTAGATACACTGGAGAAGAAACAATTAGTACTAAATGAAATCACACGACAGTATGGCCCCATAATTGAAGGTGTAAGTGGCGCAATAGCTACTTCAATGACAACAGGTATTCAAGGTTTAATTGAAGGTACAAAAACAGTAGAACAAGTATTTGCTGATTTCCTTAAAACTATTGGCGATATTTTGATACAAGAAGGCGCCAAGATGATCGCTACTTATATGGCAATTGCAGCCGCGAAAGCAATCGCAGGACTGCTTGGCGGTGGTGGCGGTGGTG
>CAIMTR010000202.1 GCA_903844415.1 uncultured Gammaproteobacteria bacterium | reverse complement strand
GGTCAACGCCGGTATGTGGAATCGCTTTCCACTTATGCCCGCCAGTTTTTGTCAATAATGGAAAAACCAGACATCGATCAGATTTCCGGTTTGTCTCCTGCAATTTCCATTGAGCAGAAATCCACGTCCCACAATCCACGCTCAACCGTAGGTACCATCACCGAAATTTATGACTATTTGCGTTTATTGTTTGCACGTGTCGGTGATCCATACTGCCCTGATCACAACCTAAAATTACAAGCACAGACGGTGAGCCAAATGGTGGACCAAGTGCTCACCTTGCCGGAAGGCACTGCCATGATGTTGCTGGCTCCTGTGATCCGTGATCGCAAGGGTGAACATTTGCATGTGTTCCACGAACTCAAAAGCAACGGTTTTATTCGTGCCCGCGTCGATGGCATTGTCACCGAACTGGACTATCCGCCAGAACTGGAGAAAAACAAAAAACATACCATTGAAGTGGTAATCGACCGCTTCAAGGTGCGCCCCGATCTCGGACAACGCTTGGCTGAATCATTTGAAACGGCACTGCAACTTTCCAACGGCATAGCACTGGTCAGTCCTATGGAAGAAGGTAATGGGCCAGAGCTGGTATTCTCGTCCCTGTTCGCCTGCCCGCAATGTGGACACAGCATTGCTGAATTGGAACCACGGTTGTTCTCTTTTAATAATCCGGCGGGGGCTTGTGAAAGTTGCGATGGTCTCGGTTTGAAACAATTTTTTGATGAAAAAAGGGTGGTGGTGGATACCAGTCTGTCGCTAGCTGAAGGCGCAATTCGCGGCTGGGATCGCCGTAACATTTATTACTTTCAACTACTGACTTCACTGGCCAAACATTATGACTTTGCAGTGGATATTCCCTTTGCGGATTTAGCAGTCAAATTTCGTAATTTGATTCTGCGCGGCACCGGCACAGAAGAAATCGCGTTTAATTTTGTAAACGAGCGCGGCGACAACATCAAACGCAAACATGCCTTTGAAGGCATCATTCCCAACATGGATAGGCGCTACCATGAAACGGACTCGTTGATGGTGCGAGAGGATTTGGCCAAATACCTCAGCTCCCAAAATTGCCCTGCCTGTGCTGGCACGCGTTTACGGCGTGATGCGCGGCATGTGTTGATTGATGACCGTAATTTACCTTCCATCACCAATCTGACCATTGGGGGTGCTTTCAAATATTTCACAGAACTGCAATTTACTGGCAACAAAGCCAGCATTGCCGAAAAAATCCTCAAAGAAATTGAAGATCGCCTACGTTTTCTGGTTGATGTGGGGCTTAACTACCTCACTTTGAGCCGCAGTGCTGAAACACTTTCCGGCGGTGAAGCCCAGCGAATCAGACTGGCCAGTCAAATTGGTGCTGGTCTGGTTGGTGTAATGTATATTCTCGACGAACCATCCATTGGCTTGCATCAGCGCGACAACGAACGACTACTCGGCACCCTCAAACATCTGCGTGATATTGGCAACACTGTGATTGTGGTAGAACACGACGAAGATGCCATTCGCGCTGCCGATCACGTAATTGATATTGGCCCTGGTGCGGGTGTTCACGGCGGCAGGATCGTGGCTCAGGGCACGCCAGCCGAAGTGATTGCAAATCCCAATTCACTCACCGGACTCTATTTGTCCGGCAAAGAGCGTATAGAAATTCCACCCACACGGTGTAAGGCAAATCCCGCAAAAAAACTGGTACTCAACGGTGCCAGCGGTAACAATCTCAAAAAAATTACACTGGAAATTCCACTCGGTTTGATGACTTGTGTTACTGGTGTATCGGGCTCCGGCAAATCCACATTGATCAACAACACACTTTATCCATTAGCGGCGACTGCGCTTAATGGTGCAACAACACTCGACGCAGCGCCACATGACAGTCTTGAGGGCCTGCAACTTCTCGACAAAGTAGTGGACATCGATCAAAGCCCAATTGGTCGAACACCACGCTCCAACCCCGCAACTTACACTGGCATTTTTACCCCCGTGCGCGATTTGTTTGCCAGCACTCAAGAAGCCCGCTCCCGTGGTTATCAACCGGGCCGGTTCAGTTTCAACGTTAAAGGTGGCCGCTGTGAAGCGTGTCAGGGTGATGGTGTGGTCAAAGTGGAGATGCATTTTTTACCCGACGTTTATGTCACCTGCGAAACCTGCAAAAACAAGCGCTACAACCGCGAAACCCTGGAAGTGAAATTCAAAGGCAAGAACATCTGTGAAGTACTGGAAATGACTATAGAAGACGCGCGTCAATTTTTCGATGCTGTGCCAGCCATTGCCCGCAAGTTACAAACACTGATGGAAGTCGGGCTGTCGTATATCAAACTGGGACAGGCCGCCACCACACTCTCTGGTGGTGAAGCCCAACGTGTAAAACTGGCCCGCGAACTTTCCAAACGCGACACCGGCCAAACCCTTTACATACTCGACGAACCCACCACCGGACTGCATTTTCACGACATAAAACAACTGCTCAAAGTACTGCATAAATTACGCGATGAAGGCAACACAATCGTAGTAATTGAGCACAATCTGGATGTGATAAAAACTGCTGATTGGGTGGTGGATCTTGGCCCTGAGGGCGGTGATGGCGGCGGTGAAATAATCGCTTGCGGCACACCTGAACAATTGGCCAACATACCACAGTCGTATACAGGGCATTATTTGAACAAAGTCCTTAAACACCCATAAGCAGGTTATTAACATGCTGGCAGACCAGCGCTAGCCGGAAGATTATTTTTGAGGGAGTGCTTAGGTCCATGACGCTCGACACTTTGATAACTTTCACCATCCTGGAACTGCTGTTGTGCCTAAGCCCTGGTCCGGCAGTGATCTTTGTAACAAGCACCGCTGCTGCGCGCGGCATCAGAGCTGCTTGGATTGCAACGGCAGGAATTCTCACCAGCAACCTGATGTATTTTGTGATCTCTGGCAGCGGTGTTGCTGCTGTGCTGCAAACTTCATCAACGATGTTCAATATTCTGCGCTGGGGTGGCAGTCTTTACTTGTTGGTACTGGGAGGCCGCATGTTTTTTAACAATATGACCCTGGGCACTGATAAGCCCACTGCTGCACCGCTGGTGAGTAACGACAATATTTCCATTGTGCACGGCTTTATGGTGCAAACTCTCAATCCTAAAGCCATCGCTTTTTTCGCTGCCCTGCTGCCGCAATTTGTAAACCCTGCTTTACCGTTAGTGCCACAAATGACAATTCTTACCATGACATCTCTGACAGTGGAAACGACTGTTATGGCGTTTTATATTTGGATGACTCATCGCTTTGGACAACAAACACGGAACAAGGGAAATATGTGGATCAAACGTCTGGGTGGAGGTTTTTTGATATTGGCAGCCTCCCGATTAGCGTGGGTTGGCTGAAGGAGTTTGCACTTTCAAACTGGCAGTTCAGGCCAACAGCACACCGATTCTCACTGAGGGCACTTGCATGACATTCAACAAGCATTGGAGCAAATGGACCATAGAAATAAAAATATGGAAGATCTTGGCCATGCTGATAATCGTTCCAATTTTGACCATGTGGTTCCTTGTTGTACACCAAAGCGACGAAATAATAGCGCTCAGCCGGAATGAAGTGGTAGTGAACACAGCTGGCAATCGCATCTGGTATGGCACCTTTTTGAACACTGACTCTATGCTCTACCGCGACCTTGCTGTGCGAGTGCGCTTTCTCGACAGTAATGGCCAGACTGTGGGTGAGGCAAGAGGCGAAGTTGACGAGCTGCAACCCGGAAGGGGCTTGAACCTTCAAGCCAATTTACCCGCAGAGGCAGTGAATTTGCGAATCTACTCAGTGCAGTGGCGCAACAACAGAGATTCGGCGTTAATCGGCCCTTTCAGAGAACCCTGGGAGTTTGGCTATTTGCAATACGACCCGAAAAAATAAAACCTTTAGGGAGCTCGGGCTTAGACCATCAGCGCGAGCACTTCATCGGTCTTGGCTTGCATCAGCGCAATATCGCCGCGTGATTCAACGTTCAAACGAATTACGGGTTCAGTGTTGGACATGCGCAAATTAAAACGCCAGTCGGCGAAACTGATACTCACGCCATCGGTGTAATCAATGTCCAGCGCTGAGGGTTTATAGTACGCCAATACTTTTTCAATAACGGCGCTAGCATCACTAACAGTACGATTTATTTCGCCACTGGCAGGAAAACGCGCAATACATTCTTCTACCAGTTGCGACAGTGGTTTGCCACTTTGCACTATTAATTCTAGCACCAGCAGCCACGGCACCATGCCACTGTCGCAGTAAAAGAAATCTCGAAAATAATGATGGGCGCTCATCTCGCCGCCGTAGATAGCATCTTCGCTGCGCATCTTTTCCTTGATGAAGGCATGGCCTGATTTACATTGCACAGCAGTACCTCCACCCTCTTTCACCACAGCTTCGGTATTCCACAATAAACGAGGGTCGTGAATAATTTTGCTACCCTGATTTTTTTTCAAAAAAGCCGCTGCCAATAAGCCCACAATATAATAACCTTCAATAAAACCGCCTTTCTCATCGAAAAAGAAACAGCGATCAAAATCACCATCCCAAGCAATCGCTACATCGGCTTTATTATTCAACAAGGCAGTCACGGTGGGATGACGATTTTCTTCTAGCAAGGGATTGGGAACACCGTTGGGGAAATTGCCGTCAGGATTGTGATGAACCTTCACAAAAGTGAAGGGCAAATGAGGCTCCAGCAAATCGACGATCGCCCCTGCCCCACCATTGCCGGCATTACACACAACCTTTAAAGGGGTGAGTGCTTGCACATCCACATACGTCAGCAAATGCTTAATGTAAGCTGCTTTTACCTCAACTTTTTGTTCCATACCTTGGCGCACTGCCGTAGCAAAGACATTCTTCTCAGCCAATTCTTTAATATCGTTTAGCCCGGTATCGGCACTGATAGGCTTGGATTCTTCGCGCACGAACTTCATGCCATTGTAATCTTTTGGGTTATGGCTGGCAGTTACAACGATGCCACCGTCCATATGTAAGTGACTCGTAGCGAAATATATTTCTTCAGTGCCACACTGCCCAATGTTGAATACATCGACGCCCGAATCCCGTAGGCCACGCGTAAGGGCGGCACAAATAGCAAGGCTGCTCAGACGAATGTCATAACCCACCACCACTTTGGCCGGTTGCAAAAAAGCCGCATAGGCACGTCCAATGCGATAGGCAATGTCTTCGTTTAATTGGTCGGGAATGCGACCTCTGACATCATAGGCTTTGAAACAGGAAAATTTATCCACTACTCACCTCGGAAAATTAATAGCGCAATCAAAATATTTAAGAATTTCTATTCTTTATAAACATTTTTGAAATAAAACTGCGATGCGTCCATGTAGCCCGGTACACTGCCACAGTCAAAACGGCGACCTTTGAATTTATAACCCAGCACCCGCCCTTGTTTGGCCTGGGTTAACAAGGCATCAGTAATCTGAACTTCATTGTTGCGCCCCGGCGGAGTATTACGCAGGATGTCAAAAATATCTGGTGTCAGAATATAACGACCAATAATAGCAAGGTTACTGGGGGCATCTTCTGGTTTGGGTTTTTCTACCATGTTGTTGATACGCAACAGGCCTGGGGCAATTTCTTCACCAGCAATTACGCCATATTTATTGGTTTCGTTACGTGGCACTTCTTCAATCGCCACAATAGAACACTGGTAAATTTTGTACAGCTCCACCATTTGCGCGAGCACTCCTTGACCTGGGCTGTAACACAAGTCATCTGCCAGCAGCACTGCAAAGGGCTCATGACCAATAAGAGTTTCCCCGCTGAGGATGGCATGGCCAAGCCCTTTCATTTCGATCTGGCGTGTATAAGAAAATACAGCTTCGCTCATGAGGCGGCGAATTTCTTGCAAAGAATTTTCTTTATCACTGCC
>CAIMTR010000201.1 GCA_903844415.1 uncultured Gammaproteobacteria bacterium | reverse complement strand
TGGTACACCACACCCCACGATGAGTTCGCCATTGTGATGGATGGCGAAATTGAATTTACGTTGTTTGAATTGGTTGCATCTGAAAAGCCCACCCACACACACGGCGCATGTAAATTGAAGGCTAACCCACAAGGTAAACGCATGGGGAAAATCACCGCGCGCAGAGGTCATGAAGTGCTGCTGCCCAGCGGTGCGGCCTATCAGATAAAAGCGGCCAAGGCTTCTGTTGCTCTGATACAAACCTGCAAAGGGCCAGAAAGCGTAGAAAAATGGTCTGAAATTTGTATTCTCAACTAAATCACATCCTATCCAATTGTAGAAAGGAATAATTATGAGTATCGAAGCTGTTCGTGTCATTTCTTCCAAGCCCGATCCCGTGCTCGGTTATAGTAGTTTTCAATTTGGCAGTTTTAACTTCAAACGTGATGCGTATTTCGTGCATATCACGTGGCCCAAAGGTGTTCATACCATTGAAGTGGACCGTTTTTTACGTGCCATGGTGCGTGATATCGGTTGGGGTTTTTTTTATGGTTGGATATTCTTTGACGATGTCTTTGGGACTCAAAACCATTATGGCACTGTAGATATTTATGCAGGAACTTACAGCAAAGGACATCGCGATACTGGTGTAGATTTCCTAGAAACCTTCAACACTGATGACGTGCGGGTGGCCTTTGAAACTATTTCAGTAAATTGGATTAACGAAGGTTACGATCCCTTACGCGCACCAATGGAGACTGGTTCGCCACTAGGATCCAAAACCAAAGAAGCCAAAGGTCCGTTGATTCGCGGCTTTGAACCAGCGCGCCGGATGATGGGATTGCCAGGTGACGTCAAACCACGCTCTGATGCCTCTGGACACCCGATCAATCGTGCTTTTGCCGATTTGACGTATGACAAGCCGGATATCGAAATCGAACCAGGTTTCGAAAACCAAGTACATGCTTTCAATTTGTATGACCATATTGCACGAGCCGATGTAACCTGGAACCCTTCGTTCACTTCCATCACACGTGCTTGTATTTGCTGCGTAACAAGTGAAGAACATATGTTGCCAGTTATACATGGCAATGACCGCAATGAGTGGTTCATCCAGTTGACCGACGAAATTCACTGGAATGTCCAAGATAAAAATACTGGCAATCCCCGTGGTCGTATTGTGATGAAGTCTGGTGATGTGTGCGCCATGCCGGCGGATATTCGTCATCAAGGATTTTCGCCCAAACGCTCCATGTTGATGGTGCTGGAAAATGGCACACCAGGACTGGAAGAAAAATACGCCAGTGGTGAACTCGAACCATTCCCAATTACCGCTAGTCGCTGGTAGTTGATGGTTGGTTAAATAAGTGGATAGATTCAAACCCGACAGCGCAATTATTGGGCTGTCGGGTTTTTTAATAAGTTTTACTAAATGTTTTTGTCCTATTTCTACTGTCTGAGTATGTGATTAATGAATTGATGGTGGAAACTTGCTTAGCATCCAACCTAACGAGCCCTAAAAGGTTGTATAAAAGCGTTTTCCGTAATTAATGATTTTACTATTTACAGCAGTATTAAAAAGTGATGATTACGAGTCAGGAGTAAATATGACCCAGCCTAAATTTCAAACCCAACTTTTCATTAACAACGAGTTTGTAGATGCCCTCGACGGTGGCACTTTCGATGTATTCAATCCCTACGATAATTCGCTGTTGGCGAAAGTTTCCCAAGCCAAAGCAGCAGACGTTGATCGTGCCGTTACAGCAGCCCGTGCAGCATTTCCGGCTTGGGCGGCCATGTCACCCTCAGATCGAGGTCATTTAATTGGGAAGTTGGCAGATGCGATTGAAAAGGATCGTGACAATCTTGCAGAAATCGAAACTCTTGATACGGGTCACCCTATTCGGGATACCCGTAATTTAGATGTGATGCGAACGGTTGCCACCTTTCGATATTTCGCAGGCATGCCGGACAAAAATGAAGGTACGGTAATTCCAGTCGAAACAGGTTTTCTCAACTATGTAACACGAGTGCCAGTAGGAGTAGTAGGGCAGATAGTACCGTGGAATTTTCCATTAATGTTTACCAGTTGGAAGCTGGGGCCAGCTTTGGCAGCTGGGAATACAGTGGTCATGAAACAAGCAGAACTAACTCCACTTTCCACCTTGCGAATAGCAGAATTAGCCCGTTCTGTCGGGTTTCCACCAGGAGTTATTAATATCGTGCCCGGCTTTGGACATATAGCCGGTCAACATCTTGCCGAACACAAAGACGTTAACAAGATTTCCTTTACCGGCTCTACTATTACTGGTCGTCGTATTGTGGAGGCTTCGGCTGGCAATCTAAAACGAGTGCAGCTTGAGCTAGGCGTCAAAGGTGCCAACATTTTATTTGAAGATGCCAACATGTTTGCTGCAGTTAATGGTTCTGCCTTTGCCATTTTTCACAATCAGGGCCAGGCATGTATTGCAGGTTCACGACTACTTCTACATGAAAAAATAGCCGATGAATTTCTCGAAAAATTCCTAAAGTTGGCTGCTTCAATAAAACTGGGAAACCCTATGGATCCGACTACAGAAATGGGGCCACTGACATCGAAAATGCACCAGGAACGCGTGTTGAGTTATTGCAAGGTTGCACAAGAGCAAGGAGGAGAAATTCTGCTCGGTGGTAAACCACCCCCCAATGCTGATTTGCAAAAAGGCTGTTTTGTGGAGCCCACTGTAGTACGGGCGAAAGTGACTGATAGGGTCAGCCAAGAAGAAGTATTTGGGCCTTTCGTGGTTGTATCCACCTTTAAAAACGATGAGGAAGTCTTGGATATGGCTAACAACACTAGCTATGGACTAGGGGGTGGTTTGTGGACCAACAATCTCCAGCGTGCGCACAGTATGGCTCGTCACATGGATGCAGGCATGGTGTGGATCAATTGTTATAAACGCTTTCATCCTGGTTCACCTTTTGGTGGCATTAAGGATTCCGGTTATGGTCGCGAAATGGGTCATTTCGCTATGCACGAATATACCGAGCCTAAATCAGTATGGGTGAATGTTGACGCAAAAATCCCTGTCTTTTATCCTCGCTAAAATTCCAGTATCAACAATCGTGGTTGGACTATTAGTAGCTTTTGCTAATAGTCCACCCCCAGTCTTGCTTTTATTCCACCTTCATACGCGTGTTTTAGATTTTTCACCTCTGACACTGTATCGGCCAGTTCCCGTAGCGCCGTTCCGCCGCCACGTCCGGTAATCACCACGCTCAGTTGAGGCGCACGTTCATGCAAAGCTTCAAGCACCTTGCTTTCATCGAGAAACTTGAAGGCAAACATATAGGTGAGTTCGTCCAGCAATAACAAATCAAGTTTTTGATCTTTCAACAATCGAGAGGCCTTTTGCCAAGTATTTTCGGCAGCTATTTTGTCCGCGGCATAGTTCTGGCTATCCCAAGTAAAACCGGTTCCCATTTGATGAAAAGAAATTTCAGGAAATTTTTCGCGCAGCAAAATTTCTTCCCCGGAAGCCTGAGTTCCCTTAATAAATTGTACTACAGCAACTTTTTGTCCATAACCCAAAGCGCGTAACACCATGCCGAAACCAGATGTGGTCTTGCCTTTGCCATCACCCGTCAGTAACACAATTACACTTTTCTCACGATCGGCAAGCTTGATGCTGGCATCGACCTGGCTTTTTTGTTTAGCCATAGACTTGTTAAATTTTTCAGCTTGCATCGGCCGTGGTGCTCTCTAATTCTGGTATGGAAGGAGGGATGTCGGTGGGTGTTTCCAAGCTTAAGGGTCCCAGTTTTCCGGTGCGTAAATCATTGATAATCACTTCTCCGGCCTTGGTAAAATCTACACCATGTTTGGTGAGGCAGCCGCGATATTTGCCGACGGCTTCAAGCAGTTCCAGTGGCTGTATACCAACCGGGTCCAGTTGGTAACGTTGTTTGATATAGGCGGGATAACATTGAAGCAAGAACTCCACAACAAACAGCCCCACATCACCCAATTCGATAGCTGTATTTCGAATAGCGCCAGTGGCAGCAAGCCGATAGGCTGCTTGTTGGTCTTCCAGTTTTGGCCAGAGGATGCCGGGCGTGTCAAGCAGCACCAAATTTTCAGCGATTTGGATTTCCTGGCGTGCTTTGGTTACAGCAGGTTCATCACCCACTTTGGCGATTTTTCGATCTGCCAACAGGTTGATCAGTGTGGATTTGCCAACGTTGGGAATACCCACAATCATAATACGGTTGGCGCGTGTGGTACGTGGTTCCAAACCCATGGTTACGCGTCTGAGCACTTTTTTTAAAGCTGCCGGGTCATCGCGGTGCATTAACTGACACTCGATCCCGACCCCAGCAAAATAGTCTAACCAGATTGCAGAAATCGTAGGATCTGCAAGATCAGCCTTGTTGAGGACGCGTAAGCGGGGTTTACTTCCGATCAAACGATTTAGCAGCGGATTCTCGCTGGAATAGGGCAGCCTGGCATCCACAATTTCAATGATGGCATCCACTTGCTGCAAGGCCAGTGTGATATCCTTTCTTGCCTTGTGCATGTGGCCTGGATACCAGCCAATTGCCATAATGTTGCTCCAAAATTAGGGAAAAATGGTGAATCGCTCGTTAAGTCATTGTAGTGGATGGCACCTGCAAATACCCGCACTAGTCAGACAACCGATCCAATGTTCATGAGAAAATAATGAAAGTCGCCGAACAAATACAACACAAGATTAGATCGACTCTAAAACTTCAGCATTTGGAGCTGATTAATGAGAGTCATATGCATGCCGGTCCTAAGACCGACTCACATTTCAAATTGATTGTTGTTTCTGAAGAATTTAACGGGCTTGGCAAAGTAAAGCGGCATCAACTGATGTACCAATTACTAAGTGCAGAGTTGGCTGGGCCTGTACATGCTCTGGCTCTTCATCTGTACTCCCCAGTAGAGTATATGGCTGTAAAAGTAC
>CAIMTR010000200.1 GCA_903844415.1 uncultured Gammaproteobacteria bacterium | reverse complement strand
TGGCATGGGAACCAGCGGCAAAGTTAATACGCGAATTTGAAGGGTTTAGTGATGTAGCATACATATGCCCTGCCGGTGTGCCAACCATTGGATGGGGCACCACTAGATGGCCTGATGGCGCAACAGTAAAAATAGGCGAGACCATTACACGCGATGCTGCTGATGGATTGCTGGATAACATGCTGGAAACCAAAGTAGTACCAGCATTAGCGCAAACTGTACCGGGCTGGAAGACATTACCCCAAAATCGCCAGAATGCACTGGTTTCGTTTGCATACAACGTGGGCTGGCATTTTTGCGGTAGCTCAGATTTCGTAACCATCAGCCGCTGCCTGCGCGAGTCAGATTACGACGCAGTACCAGCGGCAATGATGCTGTACATAAACCCAGGCACACCATCAGAACCTGGCCTCCGCCGCAGACGGGAGGCGGAATCAAAATTATGGGGCATAACAATTAAAGCAACTTCAGTGTTACTTAAGGTGCCGTATGAGTACCAACTGGACAATAAATCTGGCAGTGGCTACCGCGAGTGCTTCTCTAGCAGTTGCGCGATGATTGCCAAGTTTTACGGCAAGGTGAAATCTGACAATGAATACAATGCCATCCGCTCAAAGTTTGGTGATACCACCGATTCTCAGGCACAACTTGCTGCGTTGCGTTCTTTAGGCTTGCAAGCACGATTCGTCACAAATGCAGCACCTGGGCTGATTGAAACCGAGTTGCGTGATGGTAAGCGTCCCGTGGCAGTGGGTTGGCTTCACCACGGGCCATATAACGCGCCCACGGGCGGCGGGCACTGGTCTGTGATCGTGGGTTTTGATCCAGATTATTGGATACTTAACGACCCCAATGGTGAGGCTGATCTCATCAACGGTGGCTACGTTAATCACACCAAAGGTGCAGGCGTTAAATACAGCCGACCTCGTTTTGATCGACGCTGGATGGTTGATGGTGCTGCAACAGGTTGGGCGATCCTGGTGAAGCCATGAAATGCGATGTGATTCGCCACAGCCCAGAGTTAACTGAAATCCGCATCCCATACACTTCCACAACAGCGCAATACAATTTCTTTCTGGCATCCGACATTCACTTAGACAACCCAAAATGCGACCGCAAGTTATTTAAAAAGCACCTAGATGAGATGAAACAACGCAACGGTAAGGCGCTTTTCTTTGGTGATATAATGTGCTTGATGCAAGGCAAAAAAGATAGACGTGGCAGCAAAGGTGATATAAGACCAGAACATTTAGGTGGTAATTATTTTGACCTTGTATTTAATGAAACCGCCAACTGGTTAAAGCCGTGGCAGGATGATATTGTAATGATGTCAGACGGTAACCACGAAACCGCAATAATAAATCACAACGAAGTTGATCCGCTTGGTAATGTAGTGCGCATAATGCGCGATAGCGGCAGCCCTGTAGAACATATGCGGTATCAAGGGTTTGTCTGGTTTACGTTCTATCAAAAAGCTGGCGCTAATGCACAACAAAGGCAAGAAAAGATTCGTCGTTTAACGCTAGGCTTTCATCATGGCACTTGGGGTGGTGTAATAACAAAAGGTACACTTGGAGGCGGTAGATATGCAAGCATCATGCCTGATGCTGATGTAATCATCAACGGCCATAACCATGAACGTACAATTGTTGCTCATCCTTGCTATCGTTTGAATAACTCTGGGGAACAGCGAATTGAACAACGCTGGCATATCCAAACGGGAACATATAAGCAAGAATTTTCTGGCGGTGGAGGATTCGCAATCGAGCGAATAGTTATGCCGAAATCGCTCGGGGGATGTTTTTTAAAGTTAAGGCCACGCGCTAGTTCTGGAGTCGAAATCACCTGTGAGCCTGCAACATGAATCGCTACCTAGTAGAGATAAGCGCCATGATGGTAGTGGATAGTGAATATTCTTGTGATGATGTAGCAACTGGGATAGCTGCTCGCCTCGAAGAAATCGCTCAAAGTAACGCTCATTTGCTGGACTACGAAGTCATTCCACACGAAATGCCGGAGCCTTATGAGCCACCACATCAACGAGACGGAGCTTGTATCACGTAAGGTAACAAAGCATAAGTTCAGGAAAAGCATTATTGAAGATTGGGATAGTTGTTGTTACATCTGTGGTGAACAGTTTGCTAATATAACATTAGACCATATCGTGCCGAAAAGGGCCGGTGGGTATACAAGCCGTAGCAATTTGGCGCCTTGCTGCGCGCTGCACAATAGGGTCAAAGGTCATCAGGAATTGTGGAACTGGTGGACGCAGCATCAAGAATGGAATCTTGAGAGAGCTGTAAAATTGATAAGTTACCTGCGTCGCGTTGCGCTTGATGAAAATATATAAGTGCCTGCCAACTTTGAGAGTGTGTTTTTATTTTGCCGCTAGCATATGTTACCTGCCACATGTAACCTACACGAATTAACGTTGGTGCAGTCATGGCTATACTGTGTTAGCTGCGGGCATTTTATGGAATGGATGGTTGTAGAATTTAGTCTAGAGGAGCAATTGGCAGTTGAGACGCAGGCGCGTGTTGCATTAAACCACTCTGATAGCAAAGAAGTTGCACAATTATGCGCAACCTTAATAAAACAAAATGCACATCAATCTAAATTATTATCTCAAGCCGTTAGACATATCGCAAGATTAGAAGCTATAATGTGTTTTACACATTTAACACGCCCGT
>CAIMTR010000199.1 GCA_903844415.1 uncultured Gammaproteobacteria bacterium | reverse complement strand
TGGCTTTGAGACCGACACTACGTTGATTGGAAAAAGCAGTCAGAGGGGTTTTCTTGACAGTGCCCTTGGCGGTTGCCATGAATACAAATTCATTTTCACGATATTCACGAATGGGGAGCAGGCTGGTGATGCTCTCACCTTCTTCTAGTGGCAATAAATTGACCATTGGCCTGCCCCTTGCAGTCCGACTAGCCAGTGGTATTTGATACACCTTCAACCAATACACTTTGCCACGATTGGTAAAACACAAAAGTGTGTCGTGGCTGCTGGCAACCAGCAAGTGTTCTACAAAATCTTCATCTTTTACCGTGGCAGCAGCTTTACCCATGCCACCCCGTTTTTGTGCTTGATAATCGGTCATGGGCTGACTCTTGGCATATCCTCCTTGGGATATGGTGACCACACGGTCTTCTTCGGTGATCAGATCTTCTGTGGTCAGATCCAGCTGAGAAGCCAGAATTTCGGTTCTGCGCTCATCACCATAATTAGTATTGATTTCTTCCAACTCGGCTTTTATTACAGCCATCAGGTGGGTATTACTGCCGAGAATCTCCAGAAATCCACCAATCTGCTTAATTAGATCCTGGTAATCAGAAATCAATTTTTCATGTTCAAGCCCGGTGAGACGATGCAAACGCAATTCCAGAATAGCCTGTGCCTGCTCGGGAGACAGAAAATAAGAACCTTGATGCAAACCAAACTGAACGGGCAGATCATCGGGGCGACATGCATTGGGACCGGCATCAGCAAGCATAGCCTCCACACTTGCTGAAACCCACGCGAGTGCGAGCAGCTTTTCTTTTGCTTCGGCAGCATTAGGAGATTTTTTAATCAGCTCAATAACTGCATCTATATTGGCCAGAGCAACGGCCAATCCTTCCAGAATATGGCCTTTTTCACGAGCTTTACGCAGCAAAAATACAGTGCGGCGTGTCACCACTTCTCGACGGTGGTTTAAAAAAGCTTCCAGCATTTGCTTTAGATTGAGTAAGCGTGGCTGACCGTCCAGCAAAGCCACCATGTTGATACCAAATACCACCTGCATTTGTGTCTGCGTGTAAAGATTGTTGATTAACACATCAGCCATCTCACCTCTGCGTAATTCGATCACAATACGCATTCCGTCCTTGTCGGACTCATCTCGCAGCTCGGTAATGCCTTCCACTTTTTTCTCTTTCACAAGCTCAGCAATACGCTCAATCAATCTAGCTTTGTTAACTTGATAGGGCAGCTCGGAAACGATAATGGTTTGTTTGCCAGTTTTCTCATCTACCTCAATAAAAGATCGAGCCCGGATATACAATTTTCCACGACCGGTACGATAGGCTTGCACGATGCCAGCCCGACCATTAATGATGCCAGCAGTAGGAAAATCAGGACCGGAAATGTATTCCATTAGTTCATCAACATTTATATCTGGACTTTGCATCAGCGCGATACAAGCACTGATAACTTCACGCATGTTGTGCGGAGGAATATTAGTCGCCATACCTACAGCAATACCTGACGACCCATTGACCAACAAGTTGGGCACTCGTGTCGGCATTACATCAGGAATCTTTTCAGTACCGTCGTAATTGTCGGAAAAGTCGACAGTTTCTTTTTCCAAATCGGCCAATAGCTCATGGGCAAGTTTCTGCATACGGATTTCGGTATAACGCATGGCCGCCGCTGCATCACCGTCTACTGAACCAAAATTACCCTGACCATCCACCAGCGGATAACGCAAAGAAAAATTCTGCGCCATACGAACGATTGTTTCATAGACGGCAGAATCACCGTGCGGGTGATATTTACCAATCACATCGCCCACTACACGGGCAGATTTTTTGTAGGGTTTGTTCCAATCGTTGGAGAGTTCACTCATTGCGAACAACACGCGACGATGCACCGGCTTGAGCCCATCCCTGACATCCGGGAGCGCCCTGCCAACGATTACACTCATGGCATAATCAAGGTAGGACTGACGCATTTCACTTTCGATAGTGACTGATAGGATTTGTTGCTGATTCTCTGCCATGCGCGTACTTCTAGCTCCCCGCCGTTTTACCCAGATTTAGTGATCTGGGAGATGCCAATTTATAAATACTTTTGATCTTGGTTTCCGCCATGACAAAGGCTTTGTATGCAGCCTTGCCAGTGCATTGTAAGCACTTGATTGACCGTATTTTTTTTTACTCCAAAAGCAGCTTGAATTCTAGCACAACAGGCCTGGTTTTCTGCACTAAAAACCAGACTGTTTTGCTGCCAAAATCACCCACCCAAAGGCCCCTCAAGTTCTTCTTTTAAGTAAGAATCTGTATACTCCTCGGCTGTCTGCTTTTAGCCTACCCGGCGGCAGTTATGGATAACTTTTTTATGTCAATTCCACTTGCACAAGCAGATACAATTTTGCATGCGCGCTGGGTATTACCAATGGCAAAAACTGGACAGGTTCTTGAACATCACAGTCTAGTGTTCAAGCAAAACCGCATTGTGGAACTAGGAACCACCGCACACATCAAGTCACGCTATCAAGCCCAGCAGGAATTCACACTGGATTCACATGTGGTTTTGCCCGGCCTCATCAATGCTCATGGTCATGGCCCGATGAGTTTGCTGCGCGGTTTTGCCGATGACCTGCCCTTACACACTTGGCTGGAACAAAAAATCTGGCCAACTGAAGCACGCTGGCTAAACGAAACCTTTGTTGCGGACGGCTCGCGTCTCGCCATGGCTGAAATGTTATTGGCAGGTACAACTTGTTTCAGCGACATGTATTTTTTCCCTGATCAGATCGCAAGGCAAGCGAGTGCAATTGGTATACGTGTGCAGTTGGCTAGCCCAATTTTTGAGCACCCTACTGCGTGGGCACACAACGCTGACGACTACATTGCCAAAGCGACTCAATTGCACGACCAGTATCGCAACAATGATTTGATCAGCGTGGTATTCGGCCCACATGCACCCTATACAGTTTCGGATGCCTCATTGGTAAAAGCCGCTACGCTTGCTAACGAACTGGATCTGGGTGTTCACATTCACATGCATGAAAATGCCCGAGAAATTCAGGATGCCATCAAAACGAACGGATTAAGACCATTGGAAAGATTGCACCAACTTGGCCTGCTCAATCCTCGTTTACAGTGCATTCATATGACGCAATTACTGGATGCAGAAATCAGCTTGCTGGCCAATCACGGCGTGCAAGTTGTGCATTGCCCTGCTTCCAATCTAAAACTAGCCAGTGGCTTTTGCCGGGTTGTAGATCTACTTAATGCCGGCGTGAATGTGGCACTGGGTACCGACAGTTGTGCAAGCAACAATAATCTCGACATGTTCACCGAAATGCGGCTGGCAGCACTACTCGCCAAAGGTGTGAGCAACGATGCCAGTGTTTTACCCGCCTGGCAGGTCTTGCAGATGGCGACTATTAACGGTGCCCGCGTCTTGGGTCTAGAGGAGCAAATCGGCACATTGGAAGTCGGCAAAATAGCAGACTTGATCGCCGTGAATCTGGACGCTCCAAATACCCAGCCGGTTTATGATGTGGCATCTACTCTTGTTTATAGCGCACATTCTGCGCAAGTCAGCCATGTGTGGGTACAAGGAAAGTTGGTGGTGGAAAAAGGCAAACTTACTGGTATTGACCTTGATCAACTATTGCAAACTTCCAAACAGTGGGCCGAGCAAATAAAAGAGTCATCAACACTATGACAATTCACAATAACGTCGATGCTTCTGAAATTGCCAAATTTGAAAAATTGGCCAGCCGCTGGTGGGATCGCAACAGTGAATTCAAACCATTACACGATATCAATCCCTTGCGGCTTGGTTTGATCGACAGCAAAGTGAATCTGGTTGGCAAAAAAGTGCTGGATGTAGGTTGTGGTGGTGGCATTCTAAGCGAAGGAATGGCATATCGTGGTGCATTAGTTACCGGTATCGACATGGGCGCAGCTCCGCTTGCTGTGGCACGTTTACATTTGCTTGAGAGCAAACTCACTATCTCCTACGCAAAAGCTACAGCTGAAGAGTTTGCACAACAGTACCCGTGCAGTTTCGACGTGGTCACATGCCTGGAAATGCTTGAACATGTGCCGGATCCTGCCGCCGTCATCAACAGTTGTTTTGCCTTGCTGCAACCTGGTGGCCACTTGTTCCTGTCGACCATAAATCGCAACCCGAAGGCTTGGCTGTTGGCAGTTGTAGGTGCCGAATATGTGCTTAGGATGCTGCCTCGCGGCACACATGACTACAGCAAATTCATCCGACCTGCCGAGCTAGCGCAATGGACTCGACAAGCTGGGTTTTCAATGGGCGAACTTACCGGCATGACTTACAATCCGCTAACGCGCACTTACAAACTGGGCAGCGATGTTGATGTCAATTACATCATGCATTTGCAGAAACCCTTGCTCGATTAACCGTAAGTTGACTCTTAGAAACAGCGTTGGTTAAGAACTAAATAATCAAGGAGACACCTTGTTACAAGCGGTATTGTTTGACCTCGATGGCACCCTGCTAGACACAGAACCCGATTTCACCATAATTCTAAATCAGATGTTGGTGGATCATGGCCAAGCTGTAGTGACCGCAGCAAACGTGCGCAAGTTTGTTTCTGCCGGCGCAACTACCTTGGTGAGCCAAGGTTTCGGCATGCCCGTAGATGATCTTCGTTTACCCGATCTTTTAGCGGAATTTCTACAAAGATACGCACATCAGATTAAATCAACCCAAGCAATACTGTTTGCAGATATCGATGCACTGCTCAACTCCTTGAATGAGCGGGGAGCGCAATGGGGCATCATGACCAACAAGGCGCGTCGCTTCAGCAAACCCTTAGTTACCTTCTTCGAAGAATTTTCAACCTGCGCAACACTCGTGTGTCCCGACGATGTAGGCATAAGCAAACCAGATCCTGCCGGCTTGTTACTTGCCTGCAAACAACTTGGAGTTACACCGGCACACACTTGTTACGTGGGGGATCATCCCCGCGACATCGAAGCAGCAATTAATGCCGGCATGCCAGGGATAGCAGTAAGCTGGGGTTATCTGCCAGACGACAAACCCATTGAACAATGGGGAGCCAGTATTATTTCCAGGACACCACTGGATCTCATCAACCAACTCGCCAGTCAACTCAACAACAGCAAAAAATAACATCATGTTTCAGTATCAGGCACCACCAGACTTACTTAAAAACAAAATCGTGCTGGTCACCGGTGCAGGTTCCGGCTTGGGACGAGCAGCTGCTCTTATTTATGCGCAACACGGTGCAACCGTGATATTGCTCGGTAGAACAGAAAAAAAACTTGAAGCCACTTATGACGGCATTGTCAAGGCAGGCGGAGCCGAACCTGCATTGATGGTTGTCGATCTCGAAACAGCTGGTGACAACGAATATCAGGAAATTGCCAACACTCTAACCAATGAATTCGGCAGATTGGACGGATTACTCCACAGCGCTGGAACCTCATCCGCTACCTTGCCCCTGCAACATATTTCTCTAAGCAGTTGGAATAAAGTACTTCAAGTAAATTTAACGGCGGGCTTTAGCCTCAGCAAATATTGTTTGCCCTTGCTGTTGTTAGCACCGACGGCTTCACTTATTTTTACTTCTTCACGAGCCGGCCGTTCAACACGGGCTTATTGGGGCGCTTATGCTGTTGCCAAACATGGAGTAGAAACGTTGATGGAAATTTTTCATCAAGAGCTGCAGAACACTTCACACATAAGAGTAAACTCACTCAACCCTGGCCCCTGCGCCACCGCTTTGCGCAAAGCTATTTTCCCGGCCGAAAATCCGGCCTCGCTACCGCAGCCCGAGCACCTGATGCCTTTGTATCTTTATTTGATGGGTGATGAGAGTTTGCATGAACAAGGAAAACAGTTCGAAGCCCAATAAAATTGCGTTTCTTACTGTTTGGAAATATTCGGTTCTCTGAAGGTCCTCATTAAGAATTCATCAGACTTGTTCTCGATCTCCATATCCTCGTCAGTGATAGTCTTGACAGTGATTTTCTGCGCGATAGCTTTAACAAATATTTATACTTTTTTATTTTTAGGCACAGCACTTTTCTTTGCGGGTACACGTCCAACCGGAGTTTTTCTGCGTTTATCCTTCGGGGGCGCAACTTTCTTGTCACCACGTTTGAGGGCTTCGTAGCGACTGGAAAGGTCTGCAGGTTTTTGACCCAAACGCCATTTCAATCCGGCCAAAGTATAGAGTGAGCGAACTTCCGGAGTGGGCAGCTCAACGTATTTACCCGCTTTGACGTAACTCGGAATCAGAATGCTACCGTAACGAACTCTTTTCAATCGACTAATCTTCAGACCTTGCGATTCCCACAAGCGACGCACTTCGCGGTTGCGACCTTCCATCAAAGTTACGTGATACCAATGATTAGCTCCTTCGCCACCACCATCACGGATATCGCTAAATAACGCAACACCATCTTCTAACTGTACACCAGTTTGCAGGGTCTTAATGATTTGAGGAGTTACTTCACCCATCACCCGTACCGCATATTCGCGTTCAATCTGGGTGGAAGGATGCATCAGTTTATTGGCAAGATCACCATCAGTAGTGAAGAGCAGCAATCCAGTTGTATTGATGTCGAGTCGACCCACAGCTACCCAGCGCGAATGATTCAACCGTGGTAGATGATCAAATACTGTGGGCCGGCCCTCGGGATCATTGCGCGAACAAATTTCACCAAGCGGTTTGTTATAAAGTAGAACAGTTTGATTGACCACAGCTTCTGTCGTGGCCAATTTTTTGCCGTCTACCAAGATTTTGTCTTGAGCTGTTATGCGGTCACCGAGACTAGCGACTTTGCCATTGACCTTGACGCGACCTGCAGTTATCCATTCTTCCAATTCGCGACGCGAACCAAAACCGGCACGGGCTAGTACTTTTTGTATTTTTTCATCCATGTTGATTTCTCACGAAATTAAAGAGCTTGGTATGTTTATAGTAAATTGCGTGTGACTCTCGGATTGAGCCCAGGGTATATTTTGGTGACCTTTGAGCGCTAGGAGCAGACAATAACCGACAGAAATATAGTAGCCGCTTCTAACCAAAATCCCCGCTGCACTCAGTCAGCAGAATCTGACTCGGGTTTTATCCCAAGCTGACTGTCCACTATTCCAAGAATTTCACTCATAGGGCGGGTGCCTATGGCTGCTGCTGCAGCTTCTTCTGCATCTACTTCCAGCTCATCACTGTTGCCATCAAAAACAGGGAATTCCAAGATGCGACCTTGAGGCTTGTCTTCATCCAATGCCAAACCACGATTGATTTCATCCAGATCACGAATTTCAGACAGGGGCGGTAATTGCTCTAGACTGTTCAAATTGAAATAGTCCAGAAACTGGCGTGTAGTAGCATACATGGCTGGCCGACCAGGGACATCGCGATAACCTACGATCCGCACCCATTCATGTTCAAGCAGCGTTTGTACTATCTGGGTGCTAACAGCTACACCTCGTATACGCTCTATATCACCACGGGTAATCGGTTGGCGATAAGCAATAATCGACAAAGTTTCCATCAACGCACGCGAATAACGCTGAGGCTTTTCTTCCCACAGCCTGCTTACCCATTCACTTAATTCCTGGCGTACTTGCATACGATAGCCAGAGGCCACTTTTTTTAGCTCATACCCTTTGCCAGTACAGTCCACATCAATAGCAGTAAGCGCTGCAAGTAGGTGTTCACGTGCGGGACGTTCAGTCTCGGTAAACAAAGCTTCCAGGCGATCTAGGGGCAAGGGTTTACTAGCTGCCAGCAATACACCTTCGAGAATTTTTTGGAGTTGTTGAGCATCAATCATGATGAGCGCGCCTTAATATGTATGGGGCCAAAATCTTCGCTTTGCGCGAGTTCTACCAGCGATTCTTTGATTAATTCCATAATGGCGAGGAATGTTATTACAACACCCAGTTTGCCTTCGTCTTTCATAAGTAGCGACAACATCGGGGTGAAATGATTGGATGAGATGCGCAATAAAATCTGCGTCATCCGTTCGCGGGTCGTGAGACTCTGGCGGCCAATGTGATGACTTTCATTAAGATCAGTGCGCCGTAATACTTCGGAAAACGCCAGCAGCAACTCAGGCAGATGCATTTCAGGGCGGGGCAGTATGCGCTCCAGTTCGGGAGATTGTGCACTAGCTTGAAAAATATCACGATACAATCGGGGTAGTTCATCCACTCGTTCAGCCACTTCACGGTAGCGTTCGTACTCTTGCAAACGCCTGATGAGCATAGCGCGCGGATCTTCCTCGTCTTCTTCATCATCCCCCGATCTTGGTAACAAGATACGTGATTTAATTTCGGCAAGCATTGCAGCCATAACAAGATATTCAGCTGCCAGTTCAAACTGTGAAGATTCCATCAGGTCAACATAGGCAATGTACTGTTCGGTTATGTCAGCCACATTTATTTCAAGTATGTCTATGTTTTGACGTTTGATCAGATAAAGCAAAAGGTCGAGTGGACCTTCGAATGCTTCCAGAAAAACTTCTAGTGCATCAGGTGGAATATAGAGGTCGCGAGGCAAATCTGTGTAAGCCTGACCGGCTACAAATGCAAATGGCAGTTCTGATTGCTGGCCATGGCTGTCCAAACGAGCACGCGCCAGCAGGCTGGTTTTTCCCTGCTGACTATCGTTGGTTGTGATGTCGATAATTGTGTCGTCAGTCATGCTTGCTGTGATCTGTTGTTGGTGCGAGTGTATGTTTCATCGGTAATTCAAACCCATGGCCTGACGTACTTCCTGCAAGGTATCGCGCGCGGTATCACGAGCTTTTTCTGATCCTTCGGCAATAATAAATTTAACCAGGTCAGGATTATTTACATAATTCACAGCTTTTTCCCGTATTGGTGTTAGCTCTTCTACAACGGCATCTATCAATGGTTTTTTGCATTCCAGACAGCCTATGCCAGCACTACGACAACCTTTCTGTACCCAATCGTGAGTAGTAGTGTCAGTAAATATCTGATGCAACTGCCAAACCGGACATTTCTCAGGATTACCCGGATCACTCTTGCGAACCCGGGCTGGATCCGTAGGCATGGTTTTGATTTTGCGGTTGATGTCATCGACGTCTTCACGCAGTGCGATGATATTGTCATAAGACTTGGACATCTTACGGCCATCGAGTCCTGTCATTTTAGGGGCAGCAGTCAATTTAGCTTGTGGCTCCGCAAGAATAATCTTGCCGCCACCTTCGAGATAACCAAATAAACGCTCACGATCTCCGAGCGTGATGTTGGCTTGTTCTCTCAGCAGGGCTTGAGCACGCTGCAGGGCTTCTCCATCACCTTGCTCCTGATATTTTTTTCGCAGGTCTTCATAAAGACGCCCTACTTTCTTGCCCATTTTAGTAATGGCAGCTAGCGCAGCTTCCTCAAAATCCGGTTGTTTTCCATATAAATTATTGAAGCGTCGAGCAACTTCCCTTGTCAGTTCAACATGGGCAACCTGATCGGCACCTACCGGAACATGCCCGGCTTGGTACATTAGAATATCGGCACTTTGCAGTAGCGGATAGCCAAGAAATCCATAAGTGCCAATTTCCTTGTCCTTGAGATTTTCCTGCATGTCCTTATAACTCGGCACTCGTTCCAGCCAACCTAGTGGAGTTATCATTGAGAGAAGCAGGTGCAACTCCGCGTGCTCTGGAACTTTAGACTGAATGAAAAGTGTGGCAGCACTCGGTGAAACTCCTGCCGCCAACCAATCAATCACCATGTCCCAAACAGAAGCTTCGATAATATGCGGATTTTCGTAATGCGTTGTCAGGGCATGCCAATCAGCAACAAAAAAGAAACACTCAAATTCATGCTGCAACTTCACCCAGTTATGAATAACACCGTACAGATGCCCCAAATGCAAACGCCCAGTAGGGCGCATACCCGATAACACCCGTCGTTGCGAATCAATGGAACTCAAAACTTGCTCCCTGGCACAACTACCCTGCCTGTTGAAGGAATCCTCGTGCGGTGTTTTTGTACCTGCTCCGAAGCCTATATTTAGAGGTTATTATAACGGCAAAGCCGAGCCTGTTGGGGGGACTTATTTAGGGCACATCTAAAAATTCAAAGTTCGCCCAAATGCGAGGCGTGGAAAGATTTCGCAGCGCTGCATATGTTTGATATGTAAGCAAGAAATTTTTGAAACAACAAAGCAATTGGGATGAAATCTGGATTTTTAGAGCACCTCTTTTTTACATGAATGGTGTGGCATCGGCCTTACCTTGTCGCAATAGCTGAGGTACTCCTTCTACCAGATCTATGACGGTAGTCGCCTCGCGCCCGCAGAAGCCCGAATCGATGATCATGTCCACATGATATTGCAGCCTACCGACCAAATCTTCCATTTCGAAAAGTGGTTCCGACTCGCCTGGCATGATCAAACTGCTGCTCACTATTGGTTCGTTCAGTTCGGCCAACAAAGCGGTGACCACAGGATGATCTGGCACTCTGATGCCAATGGTTTTTCGCTTGGGGTGTTGTAACAATCTTGGCACTTCAGAAGTCGCTTTCAAAACAAATGTGTAGGCTGCAGGAGTGAAAGCCTTGAGCAAACGATAACAAGCATTATCCACTCTGGCATACGTAGAAAGTTCCGAAAGATCACGGCACACGAGGGTGAAGTTATGGTGTTTATCCATCTGGCGGATTCGCACAATTGTTTCCATGGCAGTCTTGTTGCCGACTGCACAACCCAAGGCATATGCTGAATCTGTGGGATAAACAATCACACCGCCGCCACGAATACAGTCCACTACCTGTCGGATAAGCCGCAGTTGTGGATTGTCAGGATGAATAACCAGAACACGAGCAGTCATCGGTAATAATCCGAAAAAGAATGCAGACTACCACATCAAGCAATGTAATCTGTGGGTAACACCAGCAAGTGCTGACCGCCCACTCAAAATCAATTAACATCACCACCCCACCATTCACTTACGTAACCAGCAATGAAACAATTCCTAGAATACATCCCGCTATTTTTTTTCCTGATTGTTTACAAACTGGATGAGCGTCTGATCACTATTGGCACAATGGAATTTACTTTTGGTGGTATTTTCAGTGCAACCGCTTTTCTGATGCTGAGTACCGTGCTGGCCTACGGCATAGTGTTAAAAATGAATGGCTCACTCACGCGTATGCAGTGGATCGTGGTCGCCGCCGTATTGTTGTTTGGTAGCTCTACCTTGATATTGCGCTCAGAGGAGATCCTTAAATGGAAAGCCCCTGTAGTAAACTGGATTATGGCGGCTATCTTTCTTGGCAGTCAGTTTATTGGCAAAGAAAATATGGCCAAAAGTATGTTTGGCCAGATAGTAAGCATGCCTGATACACGCTGGACCCGCTTAAATCTCGCTTGGGTTCTGGTGTTTTTAGTGGTGGGCTGTACTAACTTATTTGTAGCCTTCACTTATCACGAATATTGGGTCGACTTCAAAGTCTTTGGCAGCATGGGCATGCTTATACTCGCCTCTATTGGCCAAATGTTCTATATCTATCCCTACTTGCAAACTGAAACTGAAGCCGCTGAAAATCAGCCAAAAAAACCCTGAATACCTCTCCGCCTTACTCAGCATTGAGTATTGGGGGCTTTAAATCAGGAAATTGCTTGGTCAGGATGTTGTTCCATAAACCAACCTGTGCTTTGTTGTGATCCAGCAATACTTTTGCATTACCTTCAATGGTGATGGATGTCATGACATCACCAATGCGAATTTCTCGAATAATTTCCCTGCCTCTGTGGATTAGCCCAAAAACTGTATGGGCTCCATTGAGGTGAGGCGTGGCCAGATGTGTGATAAAAAATTGGCTGCCATTGGTACCTGGGCCAGCGTTCGCCATTGCCAAAATACCTTCCTGATTCAGACGCAACGCAATTTCGTCTTCAAATTCGTAACCAGGGCCACCACTGCCGTTACCTTCCGGATCACCACCCTGGATCATGAAATCATTAACAACACGATGAAAGGTAAGACCATCATAAAAACCCCGCGTAGCCAGATTGACAAAATTACTGACGGTGAGTGGCGCCACTTCCGGATATAAAACAAATTCCATGGTGCCTCGATTGGTGGTTATAACGGCATACAGTTTGGCAGGATCTTTTTCCTGAGCCATTAACAGCATAGGGCTGATCAATAACAGCCAAAACCAAAAGAAAAGCTTCATAATGCATCCCCGCGTAATTAGTTAAATTTATCTACTTGATATCTTAGTCGAATTAGTTATTTCAAATTATAAATGCGCCTGGGTGGTTGACTCAAAATATCTCTCCACTGCAGCGACTAGCGGTTTCATGAAATAAACCCGCTCTGGCATGATAGCTACTTTATAACCCGCTGCTTCCAATTGTTGTTTTACCACTGGACCCACTACAGCCAATGTAGTCGCTCGTAATCCTTTATTTAATTGATCCAGCATCTGGTTGGAACTGGCGACATCATGCAAACGTTTGAACTGGGATTGTGATGTAAAAGCAATCACATCAATCTGACCACCCTCCAAAGCCGCGATAAAATCCAACACTTTGGTTTCTTCTACTTTATTAGCATATACGTAAGGCGCTACTACGTCTGGTATTGCACCTTGGGCTGTCAAAAACTCCTGTAACTTGACGTTTGGTTCTTCTCCATAAAGTTGTACGCCCACTCTTTGTTCGCGCAGATCTTGTGCTATCAGGGTGGTGATGACTCCATCGGTTGTCGGTACAGTCGCTTTATACGCGGCATGCATGTCTAAGGTCATGAGGACTTGTTCCGGTTTTGGGCCACGACAGAGACAAGGAACCCCTCGTAAGGCCGTCACAAAGTCCTTTTCCAACGCATGAGTTGCTGCCAATGTAAGTAAGCGTCGTAACCCTTCGCCTGTCAATAAAACCAACAGTGCCGGAGGTTCGGCAATGAAACGCCTTATCCAAGCCAAAACTGGAGCAGGATCAGGAGCATCCCATATATCTACCAAAGGGACTTCGACAACCCTGGCACCCCGGTTCGCAAACAAGAGCGCCAAAGTAGCTAGCTGGCGATTTTCGGGGACAGCCACCACTTTGCCACTTAGAGAAGTAATTTGATTTTCCTCATTTGACCTTACCGTTACTCAACCTTCGATTCGGCAGAAAAGCACACGATCAGTAACACTTTTTTCCAAAATCGATGGCCAAACTACTTCTTTTAATATGATCTTCGAACGAGGTAACACTTACTGTTACCTATAACGCGCTTCAAATACAAATCCATTGAAATCTATAAGAATAATCTTGCTGCCACACCCTATTTACGACCTTTTTTATGAACAAAGAGTAACAAAGTTGTAACTTTTATAGGAATTATTAAGGAATGTTACCTATAATGGTAACACTGTGTTACTGTGCGCCTGCGTTCTTATCAAGGATGCAAATTAAATTATCATCTTTTCTTACAAGGAGCTTTTAGATGAACGTTAAATTTAATGACTACGTAGTTGTTGAAGAAGTAGCAATTGCAGCACTGACCACCCTGATCTTTACTGCAGTTTTGATGTCAGGCTTGTTTAGCATAACCTGAACAAAGAGTATTTGTGCTTGTTGCGGAAATCTCCCCATTTCCTAGCAACAGGCATAAGTACCACCCCTTCCTTACCCGCCCCATTACATCCCGCCTGAATTACTTGATTTATTACGATTGGCCTTTTTGCAACACCCTGTCAACAAAATTACACGGACGATGTGTGCTATCCAATTGCTGAGCGATGATGCCAGTCCAGGCCGTCTTACATGCGCCTGTTGAACCCGGCATACAAAACACCACCGTACTGTTGCTGAGCCCAGCGAAAGCTCGTGACTGAATAGTCGAAGTACCAATTTCAATAAAAGAGAGCTGACGGAAGAGTTCGCCAAATCCATCGATAGTGGAATCCAATAAGGGGGTTATTGATACGACTGTGTTATCCCGTTTAGTAAAACCAGTACCGCCAGTCAGTAAAATGCCGTGCAAACTATTATCTGCGATCAAAGTCGCAACCAAGGCACGTAATTTATACACATCATCTTTACAGATATGTTTCTGAGCACAGCTATGACCAGCCTTTTCTAAAGCTTGTTGCAGAT